>NZ_JBALMS010000031.1:2771-34000 GCF_036962205.1 Bacillus sp. JJ664
CTCTATATCTTTCGCTCGGAATATACTATGTTCATATTTACTAGATTCCGCTACTACTCTTTTTAGTAGAGCCTTCATTCTAGCAATTAGGATTAATGGTTTTACCGGCTTTGTAATATATTCATCCGCTCCAACTTGGAATCCATACAATTCATCATATTCCTCACTTTTTGCAGTGATCATAATAATGGGTATGCTAGAGTGCTTTCGAATTTCTTTACATACTTCCCAACCATCTATTTTAGGCATCATCACATCTAATAGAATTAGTTTCAGCTCATCTTGATTTGTTTTGAATAAGTTGATTGCCTCTTCACCATTTGCTGCTTCTATAACTTCAAACGACTCTCGCTTTAAAAAGTCTACAAGTACTCTTCGGATACGCTGTTCATCATCACAAAGTAATATTTTCACCACAGTGTTTCCCCCAATAAAGCTTTCTATTATCTATTTATATTATAAATTGCTAGATTATTAAATGAAAGAAAATTCAATCATTTCAGTATTATTAAGTGATCTTTGAATGAAAAAAGACAGATAGCTATCTATCTGCCCTTTTAAAAGGAAGTATTTTTCATTTGAATTTTCATAAAAGATTTCGATTATTTAAATGCATTAACTCGATAATCTCACTTTTTGGTCCCTTAAATTAAGCATCATATGTTCTTGATCCCAATATTCATCTTCCAGTTTTAAGCTGTCCGGTGTGACTGCAAATGTTTCAAATCCAAATGTTTTATATAGTTTTTTTGCAGATTTATTCCCTTCAACAACATTTAACGTAATTTGTTCTAACTCTAAGCTTTTTGCTAGATGAATAACTTCTTCAATCAGTCTATGTCCAGCACCCAATCTCCGTGCTCTAGTTGATACATAAACTGACTCAATTTTTCCTTTGTGTTCTGATTTCGTTTTTTCAAAAGTTTTCAAAGTTGCGATTCCAATTAATTCACCATTATTTGTAAATGCTCCAAATGTATAATTGATGTCTTTATCTAATATTTCAGCTTTATATTCTATTGGGTCATCTTGTTCAAGTATGTCATCCATCGTTGTACTAAATACTTCTGGATTTGTTTCTAAACCTTCTAGACGAATATTAAGATAGATTTCTGCATCTTCCCTTGTTAATAATCGTATTTTCATTTCTATCTCCTCCGTGTTGTTTCCACATTTAAATTTTAACGAACTCAATGTAGGTTTTCAACGCTTTATGAGGTATGCTTCGACTGTCATATATTTGTAAAAAAGGCTGGGAAACGCCTGTATATCAGTATGTAAACAGATTTAAACTGTCTATTTTCAGTACAAGCTGTTACAGAATTGTTAGCTTTGTCATACTCAACTTTACATTAGTAAGAAATGTGATACTTGATAGATTTAACCGATCCTATTTATTAAATAGACTCTTTCAGGTCTACCAATCGTTCCATAGGCTAAATCGGCAAGTACCTTTCCTTCTGATACTAAGTACTCTAAATATCTTCTTGCAGTTGTGCGACTAACGCCAATTTCATGACTAACATGTTCTGCAGTCATTCCATTTCTTTCCTCATGAATCGCTATTAAAACTTTTTCTAAGGTAAGTTTATCTATTCCTTTAGGAAATTGACTTTGTTCTTCGATGATGCCGATATTCTTCCCAATTAAACTATCAATCTCATCTTGAGTAATATAAGCACTTTTGGTTTGTAAATTACTTATTTTCTTTGAATAATTCGCATATCTAATTAATGAATTTTTTAAGCGTTCAAAAATAACTGGTTTAATAATGAAGTCAAATACCCCATAATGAATAGCTTGATTAACTGACTCTATTTCCTTAGAAGCGGTAATCATAATTACATTCGAAGTTGTTGAGTTGTCTTTTATCCATTTTAAAAAATCTAGTCCGTTCATATCTGGAAAATAAACATCTAGTATGACTAATTGCGGTTTTACAATCTCAAAAAGATCAATCGCTTCTTGATAATTAGTCGCTATACCAATTACGCTGAAACCATCGATTTTATCAATAAATCTCTGATGTATTTCTGCAATTCTACTATCATCCTCAACTATTAATACTTCTATTAAATTCTTTTTCATAGATTATGTTATTCTCCTTTTGTTGTTTAGGAATTGCAACAATAAAGGTTGTCCCTCCATTTTCATTAGAATGAAATGTAATTTGCCCATTTAACTTTTGGAGTAATCTTTGAACTAGGTGCAGTCCAATACCTGAATTTTTGTACTTCTTTTTCGTTGTAACACCATATAAAAATATATCATCTACTAATTCTTCTGGTATTCCATTTCCATTATCATCTATCTCAATGATTAAATCTTGGCCAATGTCAGTAAGAAATAATGATACTTTCTTTTCTGGTTTGTTTGATTCAATCACAGCATCAAATGCGTTGTTAAGTAGATTCCCTATTATCGTTATTAAATCCTCTCGATTGACCTCTTTTGGTACATCCGCAAAACTACTATTATGATCTAACATGAAATCTACTTTTAACTCATTCGCTAAACTTATTTTACCTAATAAAAGACCTGCCACAACTGGATCAGAAATTTCTTCCATAATGAATTGAATGATATTTTGAGTTATATTTGACTCTTTTGAGATTAATTCAATTGCTTCTTGATATGATTCAAGCTGTATCAAGCCTAAAATTGTATGCAATTTATTTGAGTACTCATGAGACTGTGCTCTTAATCCTTCAGAATAAGCTTTTATTTGGGATAATTCATTCAGGACTTTATTCAATTCCGATTTTTCTCTAAATGAGGTTACTGCACCGACAATATTACCGTCTACTCCAGAAATTGGCACACAATTAATAATCACCATTTTTTCGTTAATTAGAAATTCTAAATCATATATTGCTTCTCCTGTTTCTACTACTTTTTTCAAGTGAGAATTAGGTAAAATATCTTCTATTTTTAACCCTCTAAGCTTTATATTATTTGGAATTGAAAGTACTTTATGGGCATTCTCATTAACGACTGTTATTTCACAATTTTCATCTATCGCAATAATACCTTCATGAATAGATTCTAAAATGGCATGTTTTTCTTGATACATTCTTCCTATTTCTTTCGGTTCCAAACCGAAAATAGACTTCTTAATATTAAATGAGATTAGAAATGCTGCCGATATTCCAATCGCTAGTATAATTAAACTATTAAATAATAACTTTTTATGAAACTTATTGGCTTCTTCTTCAATATCTTTAATTAAATAACCGACAGAAACTACACCGATTACCTCTCCTTGATTGTTTATAATTGGAGATTTTCCTCTTAACGAAGGTCCCAGTGTACCGGTAGATTCTGATATGATTTCCTTCCCTTTAAATACGTTCTCATTATCACCGCCAACCATCTTTTTACCAATTAATATTGAATTGGGATGTGAATAACGAATTTCATTCTTGTTTCCAACAACTATAAATTCTGCTCCAACTTTTTTTCTTATTTTTTCAACAATCGGTTGAATCGTTACAGATGGATTTTCTTTCAAAAATGCAGTACGAATTTCTGGCATATTTGCAACTGCTTGAGAGATCGCTAATGCTTTTAATCCTTTTTCGTGTTTTGCATTTTTTTGAAGCATTTCTTGTGACACTAATTCAAAAACACCGCTAATGCATAAGATTAGAACTGATATAAAGATGATTAGTTTATAGTGTAAGCGCATAAAATTCTCCTTATATTTTTATAATAATCAAAAAACTCCTTTTATTAAAGGAGTTTTGCTAGATATTTTATGCTTCTATATTTACTACAACACTTTTACCTTTAAATTTAATAACGATTGGAACGATAATCCACAATGCTGCAACGACTAAAAAAGAAGCTGAAATTGGGTGTGTGATAAATATGCTATAGTCACCATTTGAAACTGTTAAGGCTCTTCTTAAGTTATTTTCAATCATTGGTCCTAACACTAAACCTAATACTAAAGGTGCAATTGGAAAATCATTTTTAGAAAGGAAATAACCAAAAATACCACAAGCAATTAATAGTAGTAAATCATTCACAGAAACTTGTACCGCATAAACCCCAAATATTGATATTGCGATAATGATCGGTAGTAAATATTTTTTCGGTGTTTGAATAATCTTTGCAAATAATCTTACCAATGGCATGTTTAGTACTAATAACATAACATTCCCGATAAACATACTTGCAATTAATCCCCATGCAACATCTGGGTGTTCTTCAAATAAAAGTGGTCCTGGTTGAATGTTATACATCATAAATGCACCCATTAATATCGCAGTCGTACCCGAGCCAGGAATTCCTAAAGTTAATAGTGGAATCATTGCTCCTCCAGATGCAGCATTATTAGCTGATTCTGGTGAGGCAACTCCTGCAATTGTACCAGTTCCAAACTTTTCTGGAGTTTTACTTAACTTTTTCTCAACAATATAAGCAAAAAATGAAGCCAATGTTGCACCTGCTCCGGGTAAAATACCGATAAAAAACCCTAACAATGAGCCTCTCGCAATAGGTGCAGCACTTTCCTTTAATTCCTCTTTTGATGGTAATAAATTATTAATTTTTGCGATTTCTCCATCATCTACTTCATTTTCGAGAATCGTTTTAAATACTTCTCCAAGGGCAAATAACCCAACAGCAATTGTTAAAAATTCTAACCCTTGATATAACCAAGGAACATCATAAGTAAATCGTGATACTCCAGAAACTGAATCTATCCCAATTGTCGCAAGAAGTAATCCAACAATTGTCATAATCAATGCCTTAGTTATAGATTTGCCTGCCAGTCCACTAACTGCACATAATCCCAAAAGCATTAATGAAAAATATTCTGCAGGTCCAAATTTAATCGCGACAGCCGATAAAGGTTTAGCAAGAAGGATTAATGCGACAAGTGTTACGACACCTGCAACAAATGAACCAATAGCGGCAATAGATAAAGCACTACCAGCTCTTCCTTTTTTAGCCATCTGGTAACCGTCTAAGGTCGTAACAACAGAGGATGATTCCCCAGGTGTATTTAGTAAAATAGATGTAGTTGATCCACCATACATTGCACCATAATATACACCTGCAAGTAATATAATTGAACTTGTTGCTGCTTGTTCAGGTGCTAAAAATCCTGTTGCCGAAGCTGTTACAGGTATCAAAAGAGCTACTCCACTCATGGGTCCAATACCAGGTAAAACACCTACTGCTGTACCAATTAACACTCCGACAAAGGCGAATAATAGATTATACCAAATAAATGCAGTTTCAAAACCTTGAGCTAAATATTGAATTGTACCCAATTGTTTGTCTCCCTTCTAGTCTCTTAAAACCAAATTGGCCAGCCTGGTAATGTACCTTTCATGACATTCACAAATACAAAGTAAATAATGATTGAGTATCCTAAAGAAATAGAAATTGATTTCATCCATTTTCCACGTTCTAAAGCTTGGAAGCAAATTAATAAAAACAAAAATGAACTAATAATAAAACCAATTTTTTCAAGTAAAAGTGCATACATAATGGCTGAGACTAAAACAATAAAAAATTGTTTGTAACGAAATTGGATTGCTCCTGACATTTCATGTTTATAAAAAAATGTTTCATAAAATAATCGACAACTCAATAAGGAGAGAATACATCCAAGTATAAAAGGAAATACGTTTGGTCCTACGACACTTCCATATGCAGATGTAGCAATACTTCGGCTTTCTAACATAAATGTTAAACCGATAATTAGAAATACGATGGCTGCAATTCTATCAAACTTTTTATCCAATTGAATCACCTCTCTATTTAGTATTAAAAGAAGGAGAGGTCTCTCCTTCCATCAGCACCAATTATTTTTTCATTCCCAATACTTCTAATAAATCATTAACTTGTGTTTCTTGCTCTGCTAAGAACGTTTTAAAATCTTCACCGTTTCTATATTCTGGCTGCCAGCCCTGTGCAGCTACTTCTGTTTTCCACTCATCAGTTTCAACTAGTTTAGCAATCGTATCTTCCCAATAAGTATAAGCATCTTTAGACATCTTTTCTGGGCCGAATACTCCACGCCAAATGACAAACTCTGCATCTACACCTTGCTCTTTAGCAGTTGGAACATTTGATAATACGTCTCCTTGAATACGTTCAGGTGCTGTCACTGCAAGAATTTTAACTTTACCTGCCTTTACGAACTCAAGCGTACTTGAAATATCAGTAGAGATCACATCTGCATTTTTTCCTAAAAGAGCTGTTATAGCCTCTGACCCACCATCATATGAAACATATTTTATTTTAGTAGGATCAATACCGTATCTGTAGGCTGGTAAAATTCCAATTAAATGATCCATTGAACCAGGAGCAGAACCACCTGCTAATGTCACTTTACTAGGGTCTTTTTTCATTTCATCTAAAAGCGATTTTAAATCCGTATATTTTGAGTCAGCCCTAACAACAATTGCACCGTAATCAATTGTTAACTGTGCTAAAGGAGTTGTATTTTTATAACCATATGGACTGTTTCCCTCTTTTTTTAAGTTATTAATAATAATTGGAGGTGAGTTTACAAATAGTTTTTCATTATTCGCTTTATCTTTCGTAGCATATTCAGCCATAAATACTGCTCCGCCACCACCAGGCTTATTCTCCACTGTCATCGGTTCCTCTACAAGATTTGTTTCACCTAAAATTTTTACAAATGATCTAGATGTTAAGTCCCATCCTCCACCTGCTCCAGAAGGTGCCACAACCGAAATAGCTCTATCCGGATAAGAAGATTTACTTCCTGAAGTTTCTTTCCCACTATTACATGCTGCTAGACTTACAGTTAAAATAGATGACAAAAATAATAAACTAGCTTTCTTAGAATTCATTATTAAACCCCCTTAGATTGTAAACGCTTACTTATACAAGTATTATAATTTAATAATTCTGAAAAATAATATTATGAACGTTAAAGACTTAAGGATCATTAAAACCATTTTGTTCATAAAAACCACAGTGATTATCTATCTATAAAAAGTACACATTAAAAAGTAATGTTCTTAGTGCTTTTTTAACATCTTTTTTAACATCTTCTTTCTCTACTTTTTTTAGACAAAAAAAAAATACGAGACTGAATGAATCAGCTCGTATTTTTTATTGATCGGTTTATTTATGAATCCAAACAGCTCCAGCAGAGTTATCCTTTGCTTCTCCAATTACTTGGAATTTCAAGCCAAAGTTTGGAAGGCTTCTTCCTGCATCAGGGATTAACGTATTCATGTATTCGTTAGAATCATCGAATTTTGTTACGCCTGCTAATCCGTCATAATCGAAAATTCCACGAGATGGTGAGTTAATATACCACTCTGGTGATTGATCATAACTGAATGCAGCATCTGAAACTTGGTATCTAGTACTTTGTTCAACAGATTGTTGTCCATTTAGGTTACCAACAATTGCTGATGGATGAGCGTCAACTACACCTAAGAATCCTTCTCCTGGATGTACACCTACCCAGTTATCAGTATAGCTATCATCACCATACCAAACTACTAAACCAGTATTATACTTAACGCCGCGAGCGAATTCTAATGCTTTATCACTTCCAGCATAATTTCTCCACTCTAAGTAGTAATAATGTTTCTTGAAATCAGTTCCATTTGATACAGTTGCACCATCTAATGTGAATCCAGGTGTTCCTTCTGCTCCATCAGTAAATACTACTTGATCATTTACTGTTAACTTCGCTTCATCAAACGCAAAACCATTTGGAGCTAATCCACCATCAGTTACATATTCAAATTGAACTTTTACATTTTTCCCTTTAAATGCAGATAAATCGTATGATTTATCAACCCATAGGCCTTTTGATGTTTCATATCCACCTGCTGTATTTTCATCACCAATTGTATCAATTGTCGCAAGTTTCTTACCATTCTCGTCTAAAACGTTAACATATAGATAGTCAAAATCAAATTCTACTTGATAGTTTGCTTTAAGTGAGAAATTTGCACTTGTAGCATCTGTTAAATTAAACACTGGTGAAGTCATTGTAGTGTGTAAATCGTCACCTTTTGAACTATAGTAATATTTTGCACCAAATTGAGGTTGAATTTCACTCTTAACCTCTTTATCTGGTAAATTTACTTTTACAATACCAGGATTATTTGATTTCGTTACACTTTGATCGATAAATGAAGCAATACCTTCTTTGTCGATATCTTTGTAATCTACTTCAGTCATGTTTGCCCAGTTTCCACCAATTGTTTTTTGGAAGAACTCTTTGTTTTGTGGAGAGAAACTAGTAGGTGTTGTACCAGCAATTGCACCATTCCAACTACCACCACTCATGATAGACCAAGAAGCGATTGGCTCACCATCACCAGTATATTGCGTATCATATTCATCTGGTAATCCTAAATCATGCCCGTATTCATGAGCAAATACACCTACTGCACCATCTTCTGGTTCAACAGTGTAGTCATAAGCTGCCATATATCCGCCCCAATATGGAACAGAAGCTTGTGTTCCTGCAAATGGAGTAACGCCATTTAATACCCAACGGTGTGACCAAATAGCATTATCACCTAATGCTCCGCCACCTGCTTCTTGTCCAACTCCAGCATGAATTACCATTAAGTGATCAACTAATCCATCTGGCTCATTTGTATTTCCATCACCATCGATATCGTAAATATCTAGGTCATCATAATCAGCTAAATTTACTCCAGAGTTAATTGCTGCTTTCAATGCATCTTTAATGAAGTCACGTGGACCTTTTGGAGCTAAATTATCATGTCCTGTTGCACTATCATCACCATATTCAGCCGCCTTACCTGGTACTGTTAACCAGTCTGTTACTGTACCTTTTACAGTGTAGCTTCCACCAGATTGCTCTTCATAAAATTGTTTAAATGTTTTTACTTTTGAACCGTCAAATAATGTAAAGTCCTTATCTCCAAAAAGCATATTTTCATAATGAGCTTTATTGAAGTCTGAAGAATACATATATCCTTCTTCTTGCTCGATACTATTATGTTTAAAATCTGCAAATTCTGCTAATACAACTAATACTTTATCTTCACGAACACCGCCATTGTATTTTGCTTGCTTAGCTGAATCTACCTTGACCATTCCATTTGGCTTGCCTTTTTTGTAATTTCCATGACCTTTATCTAATTGCTTTAACAATTGCTGTTTACGTTTTTCTATCGTGCTCTTTTGTTTTTCTGCAATTTCAGCACTGTGATCATGTGTTTCTTTTAACTTATCGCCTTGTTTTTTCTTTATGTATGCTTTAACCTTTGCTTTAGCAGTCTCAGAACTGTCAGTATCTTTAATGATACCTCTGTCTTTTAATGCTTTTTCTAATCGTTCTTCATCTACTACATTTAAATCTAAATACGGAGAATCTGTTACTTGCTGACTTTTTTCTTCAGTTGGGACTGCAGCTTTTGTCGTTAGTCCCGTTGAAAGAACCGAAAAACTTAATGCTGTGACAAGTGAAATACTAGATAAAACTTTCCAATACGATGGTTTCCCCATAACTTGCACCTCTATTCTGAATTTTCATAACAGTAAATAAATAGTACAAGCTACTTTCTCTTCCGACAATGAGTCTTTATTAACAATTTTTAATTTAGTCAATAAGCTATTCTCACTAAAATCTAATAATAAGTAAAAAAGGTAGAGGTAAATTGTCATATTATTTCGACAAATGTAAACTCTAAAAATAATACGAAAAAGGTGAAAATCCGATGATTACTCCCATTGATAAAAGTTTTTTTAATAAATCTACACTTCAGTTGTCGAAAGATTTACTTGGTTGTCGCTTAGTACATTTAATGGATAACATTGTAATTTCTGGTAAAATCGTGGAAACAGAGGCTTATATGGGGCCAGTCGATCGTGCCGCGCATAGCTTTCAAAATCGCCGTACAAAACGGACTGAAATTATGTTCCATGAGGCTGGACTAATCTATACATACCAAATGCATACGCATACTTTAATTAATATTGTAAGTGGAGATATAGATTGTCCCGAGGCAGTTCTGGTCAGGGCTATTGAACCAATTGACGGAATCGATTTTATGATCAAAATGAGGAATAACCAGCCTATTTCTAATTTAACAAATGGACCAGGTAAATTAACAAAGGCTATGAATATCACAATGTCTTCATATGGACAAAAAAGCTGGGAGCCACCAGTCTTTATTGCGGAAGGGATTAAGCCGCACGATATCAGTTCTGGATCTCGCATTGGGATTGAGAATACGGGAGAAGCAAGAGATTATCCTTGGAGATTTTGGATTACTGATAATCCGTTTATTTCAAGGAAATAGAAAGCCCAGTAGATAACAAGAGCAATCTTAAAAACTCACCAAGGCTACTAATTGAAATTCTGATTAGTTGCCTTGGTGAGTTTGAATTTTTAATCCCGACATAGAGGAACTGTTTATACTTTTTAGTTTTCCTTCATTTCATCATTCTCTAAAACCTGTAGTAGCACTATTGATTTGTTCTTCTAGTTCTAATCGGTATTCCTTTGTTTGATAAGGACTCCACCCAAATCTTTTTTCCATATAATTTATTACTCCATTTTTGTATTTATTTACAACATCGATTTGAAAATATAATGTCCCCGTGCGTCTTACAAAAAAGTCTACTGGCTTTACAATCATTTCATATTGAATTCCATACTCTAGCGGTAAAAATAACGTCAAAGGTAAATCATAGTTATCCTTTATGTTACGCAGTCCAATTTCTAATATTTGGTTGATATTTGAACCGTATCTATTACTCAATTCCTCATATTCAATTTCATTTAAACCAATTGCAATGCCTACTGATTCAAATCTTTTTTTATAATATTGAAATCCTTTTGATCCTCCAACTTCTCCACCCGAGATGGGCAATTCCTTTGTTTGGCATACTTTGTAGACTATATTTTTAGTCATAAAAAATTCCTTTGAGATATGATCTACAACAGTTTCAGCCATTTTACGGTATCCAGTCAACTTTCCTCCAGCTATCGTGATTAATCCAGAATTTGAAAGCCAAATTTCGTCTCTTCTAGATATTTCTGATGGATCCTTGCCTTTCTCATAAATAAGTGGTCTGACTCCTGCCCAACTTGATTCGATATCTTCTTCATCAAGTTGAATTGTTGGAAACATAAATCGAATGCAATTCAAAATATACCGTCTATCATCTAGACTTACTTTTGGATTTACTGGTTCTTTATCAAAAATTGTATCCGTTGTACCAATATAAGTCTTTTTGTCTCTTGGAATGGCAAATACCATTCGTCCATCCTCTGTATCAAAATAGACAGACTGATTTAATGGGAATTTATTATGGTCAATGACTAAATGAACCCCTTTTGTTAAACGTAGGTTTTTATCATTTTCAATTTTATCTTTCTCGCGCAATTGATCAACCCATGGCCCAGTGGCATTTACTATTTTTTTAGCTTTGATTGTAAAAGGAACTCTTGTGATAGAATCGATCACCTTAACACCATTAACCAAACTATTTTCATAAGTAAAATCTGTCACTTGGACATAATTGATTGCCTTTACACCATGGTCAACTGCTTTTTTTATGACCTCAATAGTTAATCGAGCATCATCTGTACGATATTCTACATAGTAACCCCCACCCTTTAACCCATCTTTTTTAATGAGTGGTTCTTTAGCAATAACTAGATTTCTATTTAACATTTTTCGTCGTTCTTTTTTGTGCACTCCCGCTAAATAATCATATAATCTTAAACCAATTGAAGTACTTAATCTCCCAAATGTTCCGCCTTTATAGATCGGTAAAAGCATCCATTCTGGTGTCGTTACATGAGGACCATTTTCATAAACAATCTCGCGTTCTTTTCCAACTTCTGCCACGATACTAAATTCATATTGCTTTAAATAACGTAATCCACCATGCACAAGCTTGGTGGAGCGACTTGAAGTTCCTGAAGAAAAATCCTGCATTTCAACTAAGGCAGTGCTCATCCCCCGTGTCACTGCATCAAGAGCAATTCCGCACCCAGTTATTCCGCCCCCAATGATTAGTACATCGAATTCAACTTCAGCTAAATGTTTCTTTATCATTTTTCTACTAAAATAGGAAAATTGTTCATTCATTAATTGAAACCTCACTTTAGTTATTTTTCTCGTTGAATTTGCTTTGTAAGGAATAAACAATAAATGTAGGATATGTACGCTTTATTTCTCATTCTTTTAGCTTATTAGTCGAAATAAAAGAAAATGTGTGAAAAACATGAAAATAATATGATCATTTTCTAGATTACTAATCTGTAAAAATGGGCAAATAAAAAAACAGAAACATGTCATAACAATTGACTGTTTCTGTTCTTTAAATGTATATTCTTATTTACCTTTATTACGAGTAATTACATCAAACACAACCGCCAGAACAAGAACAGCACCACGAATAATGTATTGGTAAGATATATCAATACCCATTAAATTCATACCACTTGTTAATGAAGCCATTACGAATGCACCGATAATTGTACCTGTAATTTTACCAACACCACCTGCGGCTGAAACACCACCAACATAAGCAGCTGCAATTGCATCTAACTCAAACATTGTACCTGCTTGTGGAGATGCAGATGCAAGTCTTGCTGTAAATAAAACACCTGAAAGAGCTGCAAGCATACTCATAGAACCGAACACAATGTAAGTAACCTTTTTAACACTAATCCCACTTAGTTCTGCAGCTTCTGGATTTCCACCAACTGCGTAAATGTGACGTCCTAAAGGTGTTCTAGTTGAAATGAAATGATAGATTATGACAACAATTAGCATAATGACTGCAGTCCATGAAATTCCTTGGTAACCCGCAAGGATATAGCTAATATAGCCAATAATCCCTGAAATAAATACTAATTTTAATACTTGCATTGGCATAGAAAGTACTTCAAAGCCATAAGTTATGTTTACTTTTCTCTTTGAAAAATCACTCCATATTAAAAGAATAATAGAAAGAGCGCCAACTATTAAGGTTGATACGTGTAAACCATTCCAATTACCTAGACTAGGAATATAACCATTTCCAATTGCCTTAAAGCTTTCGTCAGAAATGATAATTGTACCCGTTTCAACAAGTGACATAAGTAAAAATCCCTTAAAAATTAACATTCCCGCTAATGATACAACAAATGAAGGAATTCCTAAATTGGCAACAAAAAAGGCATTAATTAAACCAATAATTGCACCAATCACAAGTACTGCAACAATTGCTAACCAGACAGGTAAACCAAACTTTGTTAAAAACAGAGCAACTACTGCTCCAAGAAAACCTGCTACAAATCCTACTGAAAGATCAATGTGTCTAATAACAATGACAAGCGTCATCCCTACAGCAAGGACAGCAACATACCCCGTCATATTAATTAAATCACTTAAGTTACGAGATGACATAAATAATCCATCCGTATTAATTGTAAAAACTAGCATAATTACTGCTAGAGCAATATACATTCCGTATTCACGAATGTTTTTCTTTAATAACATACCTGCTTCTTGAAAAAAATTCATATTATTCAACCTCTCCTAAATCGTAGCAAGGGCCATAACACTCTCTTGCGTTGCTTCTTCTCTTGACAATTCCCCAGTTATTTTACCTTCTGCCATTACATAAATTCGATCACTCATACCAAGGACTTCTGGAAGTTCAGAAGAAATCATGATAATACTCATACCTTGTTCAACCAATAGATTCATAAATGTATAGATTTCAAATTTTGCACCTACATCAATTCCACGTGTTGGTTCATCCAGAATCAGTACGTTTGGATTTGTAAACAACCATTTACTCAACGATACTTTTTGCTGATTACCACCACTCAATTTCCCAACAATTGATGCAATGGACGGCGCTTTAATATTTAACTTATTTAAATACTCATTTGCAACTACTATTTCTTCATGTTGATTGATTACACTTTTTTTAGAAATCTTAAATAAATCCGTAATTGAAATGTTATTTTTTATATCTTGTTCAAGAATCAAACCATCGCCTTTTCGATCCTCAGTTACATAAGCTATACCTGCATTTATTGCATCTTTTGGATGAGTAAATCTCTTCATTTCACCTTGCACTAAAACCGAACCATCAAGTTTGAACTTTGTTGGATTACCAAAAATACTTTTTGCCAATTCTGTTCTACCCGAACCCATCAATCCAGCAATTCCAATAATTTCACCTTTTCGTACATTTAGGTTGATATTATGAAGAATCTTACGTCCTAGTTTTGGATTGTAAACATTCCAGTCTTTTAATTCTAGTGCTGTCTCCCCAAACTTTTGATCTGGGCGTTTCGGATAAATATCATCAATTTCTCGTCCAACCATGTGTTTAATGATTGTATTTTCACTAATTTCACCTTTATTTTTATCTAATGAACAAATTGTTTGCCCATCTCGAAGTACTGTAACAGTGTCCGCAACTGCAATAACTTCTTTCAGCTTGTGTGAAATCATAATACAAGAAATCCCTTGATTCTTTAACTCTTCCATTAAGAATAGGAGATTTTCACTATCATCTTCATTTAACGCAGCAGTTGGCTCATCCAGAATTAATAATTTAACGTCCTTACTAAGTGCTTTGGCAATCTCAACAAGTTGCTGTTTACCAACACCTAATTCTTTGATTTGAACTTCTGGATTAACATCTAATTTAACTTTCTTTAACATTTCCATTGCTTTCACAATTGTTTCATTGAAATCAACAGTAATACCCTTTTTAATTTCATGACCAATGAAGATGTTTTCAAATACAGAAAGCTCAGGAAATAGAGATAACTCCTGATAGATGATCCCAATACCTTCTTTTTCACTATCACTTATTTTTGAAAACTTTTGTATTTCATCTCCAAAAACAATATCTCCTGCGTATGTTCCAAACGGATAAATACCACTTAAAACTTTCATTAAGGTCGATTTACCTGCGCCATTTTCACCTACTAAGCAATGAATTTCACCTTTTTTGACTTTAAAATTTACATTACTTAAAGCTTTGACACCTGGAAATTCCTTTGAGATGTTTCTCATCTCTAATATAAATTCGCTCATATAATCCGTCTCCTGAGATTGCTAATAGATTCAGTAAAAAAATAATAGAATAACTAACAAAATAGTGACGGGAGGCACCATCACTATTTTGCCAGTTTAATATATTTCATCTAATTACTTTAGTCCTGTGAAATCAGAAGCTTGATAGTAACCAGAATCAATTAATGCGCTATTAACACTATCTTGATCAACAACAATGATGTCAGTTTGTTTAGTTTTAATATCAGCCTTACCGTTGTTTGTTACACCTGCAGCGTCAGGAGTTTGATCTTCTAAGATTGCAGTTGCAGTTGCAATAGCATCAGTAACTAAAGTACGAACATCTTTGAAAACAGTCATAGACTGTAATCCATCAATAATGTATTGTACAGAAGCTTTTTCAGCATCTTGACCAGAAATTACGAAAGAAGTAACATCTTTGTCTGCTTTAAATGTATCTGCGATTGAACGAGCTGTTCCATCATTTGGAGCAAGTACTAATACATCACCTTTATCAGCTTTAGTAGCTTTTGTTAAGTTAGATGATGCTAATGTTTTAGCAACATTGAAATCCCAGTTAGTTGTTACTTGACCGATGATTTTAGCTTGCTCATCACGAGTTAATTCAGCTTTATCCTTTAATTTAACTGCTTCAGATGAATTCACAACTTTGAAAGTACCATCAGCAATTTTAGGTTGAAGAACACTCCAAGCACCTTGGAAGAATAAGAATGCGTTGTTATCACTTGCAGCACCAGCATATAGGTTCAATGGTTGACCTTTTTCACCTGAAGCATGATCTACAAGATATTGAGCTTGTGCAGCACCTACCGCAATGCTATCGAATGATACATAGTAATCAACTGCATCAGTATCTGTAATTAAACGATCGTAAGAAATTACTTTAACGCCAGCCGCTTTTGCTGCTTCTGCTGAAGCTGCAGCCGCTGCTCCGTCTTGTGGACAAATAATTAAAACTTTGATTCCTTTTGCAATTAAAGAATCAACATTTGCTTTTTCTTTTGCAGAATCACCTTGAGAGAATAAAATTTGAACTGAATAATCAGTATCTTTCAATGCATCTTTAAAACGTGTTTCGTCTTGTGTCCAACGTGGCTCATCTTTAGTTGGTAAAACGATACCAATATCAACTTTGCCATCTTTATTTTTCTTACCAACATTAGAGCTTTCATTCGAAGTAGAATTAGAGCCACAGCCTGTTGCAAATACAGCAAATACTAAAAATGCTGAAAGAATTACAAAAATATTTTTTAACTTTCTCAAAATATTTCCCCCTTAATTTTTCTATTTATGATTACATAATTAAGGTATCATGGACTTGTTTGAAAACGCTTTACTATTTCCTTCACTCATTTGTCTATTACCTGTACTTATTTAACCAAACCAGAAAGCGTTTTCAAATCCGACTTTAAAACTAGCATTATTTTGACTTTTGAATAAATTTGTACAGAATTTTTGAGGTATATTCATCCAACCTAGATAAAAATATTAAAAGTTTGATAATGAACTAGACGATTTTTACTTTTATCAATTCATAACTTGATCAAATAACATGTCATCATAAAAAAAGACCGGTCCGCTAATGCGAATTGGTCTTGATTTAAATATTATATATGCATTAGTTAAATAGGATTTATTTCATATTTCACGTAGCAAAAAAACATCAAACACATTATCACAATGCTCTATTTCCGTTTTTTAATGCCATTAATAAAAAATTTTTTTAGTCTATTTCCGATTGAAAACCTTGCTATTTCAACGTTCTTTTAACTTGGTCATTTTATGTCCCTAGGGTGGGGAAAGTCCCTGGAGCAATAGTGATTCGGACGTGGTATAGTGGGCTTAGGAGGTGTTTCTCATGCAAATTTTAATCTGTAAAGAATGCGAAGAAACCATTGAATACGCGGAGTATAAAAAAATTATGAAAATCTATTCAACTTGTGAAAGCTGCAAAAATGAAGCAACTAATTCAACCGCAAAATAATATTCATTTACACTAAAAAATACGACAATTTTGATATATTAACCTTAATAAAAAAGACTTTTTTAGGGTTACAAAATACTCATAAATACTTAATTGAAAAACTCAAAAAGGATCTTACATGAAGATCCTTTTTGATTCTTGTTAAACTAAACATCTGCTAGTTCAATATGAAGCCTTGTATTGATGCACTAAACAAAAATAGGGAAACGATAAAGTTTGAATATGCAGCTGCTTTTCGTTTTAACTGATATTCTGATATCCCTATCACTACAAACATTGCCCCTAAGATAAGTATCATATATGGCATTAAAACCCATTTTTGAGTTATTAGACACCAAATTGCAAGAACTGCAGCAATCAATCCAAAGATCATTCTCAATAATTTTAACAACCTATTCACCACCACTTAAGGTTAAATTAGTGATTATTCACTAATTCATATATTGATTAGTTTATCATTTTCTTCAACTAAACTGCCTTAAACTGATGAAGTAGCCTTCCAGAGTTAGTTCAATTAGACTTTATTTAATTTCCTCTGCTGGATTGCTAAGTCCCTTCTCTTTCAGGTAATTGTCATATGCATCTTTTACTTTATCAGATTTGGGTGCTAATTTTGAAAGTCTATTACTTAAGTCGTTAAGAAGATATAATCCTCTAAACAAACAACCAACGACAATTCCGAATGCTATTAATCCTCCAACTAATGGCCCCATCATTAGAAGCAGATAGCCTAAGATGGTGGCTAAAACTATTGATAAAAACAATTTCACAAAAACGCCCCTTTTAAAAGTTATTAAACAATTATACGACTTTTTATCTCTGATTTTTGTTTATTTAAAACCATAGTGAACTCAATAGCTTGTTAAAAATACTTTCCCTCTAGTTATTTTAGATGACTCAACAAATTCAACAGCCTTTCTTATATCCGATAAGTCAAACGTGGAATCTACATTCATCAAACTTAATTTTTGATTTTCTATGAGCTGGATCAAATTTTCAAAGGTTTTTTTCCATTTAATTGATGAAACATTATGATTCCAATTTCTTAAATGAAAAATGTTTGCAGTAACCTTTGCCTTATTAACAATATCTGACCAGTTAACTTGGGTCCCTGATAATAGACCGATTGTTAAAAGTTTCCATAAGGGTGCACACAAAATGCCAAGTCATTTCCGGATGCGCCTCCAATAGAATCAATTGCAGCATCCGCTCCAACTACATTTGTTAATTCCATAACTGTTTCACAAAGTGGATCAGTAGAGGTATCAATTACATACGATGCTCCAAGCCGAAGTAAATCTTCTGTGTGGATATTATTTCTTGTGACAGCGATTAACCGAAAACCTAGTACCTTTGACAATTGAGCAAAAACACGCCCAATTGCAGAACCACATGCGTTAACTAGTAATACATCATCCGGTCTTAACTTTAAAAATTAAACTCGTAGAACTTAAGACATTTCGCTTCCAAATTAAAATTCTCCTCGATATAAACCTAATTTATATGATTATATCATTTTCAATAATGTTTCTTGTTAATACAATAAATAAAGACGCATTAGAGACTTATAGTTATTCTTTATAATTGGCTGTTTTTTAAACAGTAGTATGTTGATATAAAAGATCGGAACGTCCAATTTCGACGTTCCCACTCTTATTCTATTAAAACACACCGTAATATAATAACTGTAAAGCTAATGAAGATTTTTTAAAAACTACGTTTCCCTGCCCAAGCTCCTTGCATTTTACTTATAAGTACTATTTGTCCAATATGATATGCGTCGTGCATTGCTAAACTCTTCAGTTCAAGCATTAATGAATTATCTTCTCCTGGGACCTGTCTATACAAATCTTCATGATCTGATGTTGCTAGTAATTTTTCAAGTTCACGATGAACATAAAAGTATTCTTGTTTTGTTTCATTCCAATTTTCTAACGTCTCAGTTGGTAATCGAAATGTAGCATCATTATTTTCTGCCTGTGGTTCATTCTCTGTTTCACCAAGATATCTCATCAGAAATCTCTTTTCATAGAAAAGTAAATGACTAACTAATTCCCAAATGGAATTCATTGTTCCATCAGCTGGTTTCCAAATTGCTTGTTCAAAAGTAATATTCTTTAACACCTTTTCAAGTGGTGGAAACCATTCTTCTTTATCTAAACAGCTTGCCCATTGTTGCAACAAAAGTGTCCTTGCATCCATATTCTAATCCCTCCAATTTATTAAAAAATGCAAAAAATATCCTAATCTTTAACTAATAAACTACTTTATGGATATATATTCCATTTTATTCGCTGTAATCTAAACATTATCCTTTTCAATTTTCTTATTTATACTTTTTCAGATTATACTAGACTGTTAAATACATAAATTAAAAAAGCAACCTATAGGCTGCCTTGGATCTTCAACTATTGCATTTTTTTGACCATTTAGCTTTTCTTGTTGAGTTTTCGAAAACTAGATCGATTTTGTTATCTGCTAAAAACTTACATATTTATTTCTCTGCAATCTAACAGGCAATAAATAATTTAGAGTATTGATTGTGATGTGGCGCTACCCAACTTAGGTCTAAAGAAACAACAAACATTTTTCTCATTCAATAACTCCTATTTCTAGAGCCTTCTGGACAGCTTCTTCCTTGTTACGCACACCTAACTTTGTATAAGCCACGGAAGCATAGTTTCTGACCGTACCATTCGACAAATATAATCTTGAAGCTATCGTAGTGTATCGGAGTCCCTTTGCTACTAGCTGCAATATTTCTATCTCTCTGGCTGTTAGCTCATAAGCAGTTGCTTTTGATTGCGGTGTCTCGTTTTGCTCATCAAACTTCTCAAATATTTTGTGAGACATTTCCTGATCAATCAGGGTCCCACCTCTGTGAATAAGTCGGATCGTATTAGCTAGTTCCAAAGTTTCAATAGATTTAAGTAAAAAACCATCCGCACCGTTACGAAGCGAGTCCAACGCCTGTTCCGTATCTTGGAACGTTGTAAAAATCAATACGCGGATATGTGGCCATTGTTGCTTGATCTTTTTGGTTGCTTCGACTCCATCCATATGCTGCATATCTAAATCCATAAGTACAACGTTTGGTTGAAGATCCCCGCACAAGTCAATAGCTTGATTTCCATCTTCAGCTAAACCGACTACATTTAAATCTTCATATCTGTCAAGTAGTGTACTCAAACTTTCTCGAACAAATGGCTGGTCGTCGACAATTAACAAACGAATAACTTCATCTTTCATTTCAGTTTGTCGCGGTATTGTACATGTAACAAGCATCCCTTCATCTCGCTTTGAATGTACAGACAATTGTCCTTGCAAATTCATTGCCCGCTCTTTCATCGCATTAATACCAAAGCCTTCCTGCCATTCAACATTTCCCTTTCCATTATCTTGCACTTCCAACCTCGTATATTGTTGTTCGAACTGTAATGAAACGATAATCTCATTCCCCTGACCATGACGGACTGCATTCGTAAGGGACTCTTGTAAGCAACGAATGAACGCTATCCTCGCTTGCCGAGACAGTTGATATTCCTCTCCGAATGCTCGAAAGCTTACATTCACCCGAGCGTGCTCCTGAAATTCAGCTACAAGATTTTGTAGAGATTGAATCAATGAAAGCGATTGACACGGGGACTCCATATGATGTAGGTAACCTCTCACGTCCTCAATGCTTTTACGTCCCATTTCAAGCAGAGAATCTAACCTCTGTATACCCGTTTCGGTAACAAGCTCTGTACGCAACGTTTCCATCCCCATAATAATGGAAGTATAAGCGTGGCCAACTGTATCATGAAGCTCACTAGACAACCTGTTTCGTTCCTCTGAAAGTGTGATGCGTTCGATCTGAGACATATATTGCTCAAGTACCGCGTTTTGTTTATAAATTGCTTCATTTTGCTTATGATTGACGATTAATAAATGAAAAGCGAACCCCATTACATAAGCGAGTCCGTAGTAGGTGACCATAATCCAATAACTATTACTTGGTGCAACTGCATAGAAAATTCCAGTTATTATTAAAACTGTTATTGGAGCTGTCCAATAATAGGACAAATGCTTACTATTTGCTGCGATTAGAAACACAGATACAAGAAAAGAACTGTAAGCTTCCGGGAATAAAGCGGTTAAATAAATACATAGTCCGCCAAATAGAAGTATTTCTGTAAACAAGTAATTTTTGTAATTAAACAGTAAGGCTACCCATGGAATAGAGAAGGCAACAACCTCCCAAAGAATAATAAACCAAAGTGGTAATGTTAAACCATCCTGAAAATTTAAAGTAGCTAGGATGATAGACACACTAGTAAGTAGACGGATTCCTAACATAATCCAATCATACCAAAACCAATACTTAACCAAATCCAACAATTCATTTACCCCCTAAGTAGCCTTCCTTCTTATTTCTATATTATAGAATAATTTTTCTTGGATTTTTATACTTTTCAGTTTAGATTATAAACTTCTATCTATTTAGCTGCTGAATCATACTGTGTGTATAACCTCCAATTTTTTTTGCCAACCTATCTACTATTTTAATACTTATGAAGGTAAGCACTATACCCATAAACATCACAAGGATTGACTTGGCAAAAGTATCTATCTGCATAAAAAGGATATTCACGTTGATGTAGCGATATAATAATGGTGCCAACAGAAACATAAGTGGCATTACATAAAAAATAACTGCACTAATGAGACTGAAAATTCCAATCACAAATTTTCGCATTAACCAAAAGACAGCAGACCAGTTGCGACGATTCATAAGCTCTAGTTTCACTTGAGCCCAGTTCGATGTATCCGTTGTTACACCTCTTTTGTAAGAGTCTGTCGATATATCAGTATAAATTTTCGTTTGAATGCGCTCATATTGGATAAATGGTGTGGTAGTCTGTAGTACTCGAATAAGTAGCGGAATGCCAACCACAGTAAATGAAAGGGTGAAACTGAATATAAGAGCTACCAAGTAAAAACAAAAATAAAACAATCCTGTAACGAAAGTTTGCAATAAATAATAACCATTTTGGATGAATCTTGACTTCATAAGGTTCATCACTCCTCTCTGTTTAATAAGCCCATCATACAGTTTACTTTGTCATACTCACCAGTGTAAAAATGTCATATGACATTTTTAAATGATGCTTATAAGAGGAAAACTGCCTACTGATCGTTGATTTATTAATTAAAACAATCCCTTCTTGGCTCTGCAAGAAGGGATTGTTTTGTACTCTTATTTAATATGAGATGGACTAGTTTTTCGGATATATAAATAACATCAAACTGCCCTAGCAATGAAATACCAAAAGAAAGCACTTTATAGTTTTCTTCCACTTCTACTAGCATATCTGGTCGATGCAGTTTTACATAATCAATTACTTTATTAAAAATACTTTGATCCATAGTTTTTAAGTCAAGTCCGATATATCGGATCTTCTTTTTATTGGATGGCTCTCCACTTGATTAGTACTTTTTATCTAGTAAAAATAATCTATTTGAACCACGTCTGGTATCCAAAAGAGTGGGTTCACTTTATTTTCGGATCCCGAGAATTATTTATATAAACGTGGTATTTCAAACTACTTATATATTTAATTATTTATTTATTTATTTGAGTCGGACTTATATTTTGGATTTGTACAAGAATATCAAAGGCTTGAACTAATTTAATATCAACTGTAGTTGGAATACCAGGTCCAACGGTTGTAATACCGGCAAATATTGGATGTTGTTCATTCAACCAAGCTTTTGCCGAGCCGTTTGCTTTACGCAGGTCAATAAGGTATTGATCTTTTTTGACTTTTCCTAAAGTATAGTTATAACTGCTTGTATCTTTAGTGTCCAATACCCCATAAGGCCCATACTGTTGGTTAGTATTATAAACATTATATTTTCCTTTATATACAGACGTTCCGATTGTTACATACCTCTTTCCATAATATTCAACTAGATGCTGCCCTGACATTTTTGGATACACAAATGGTAACATATTCGTTTTAGCGATATGTCCATTATGTGCCCAAACAATTGTTTTCCCTAAATGTTTTTCTGTCCATTTTGCATTTTCATACATTGCTATATCGTGCTTCAAATAAAATTCAGAAGTGTTCTCTGGCATTTCAGTTGTCATTGTTGTAAATTGCTCAATAATTCGAGCATGTTGTTGAATCCAAGCAAATTCTTTTGAATTTCCATTTAATTTATTTTTATTCTGCTCTAGTAACTTACTTATTTGCTTACCATCTGAAATATATTTTTCTTTTTCTTCTTTTGGTAGATTACTGAACTCGTTAAGATCCTTTGTAACAAGCATAAGTCCATTTAACTTTTCTTCAAGACTAGGAACTAGGTCAGGACTATATTTCTTTACATAACTTTTTATTTTTTCATAAACACCTTTATTTACTGTTTGTATATCCATTCCAATGATCCGTATTTTCTTTTTGTGATTTGGATCTGCATTATAATTTTTTACCCATTTCAACATGTTTACAATTTCTTTCGTATTTAAGACAGGATTTAGATATTTACTTGGATCCCCCTTACCCGTAAGAACATATTTATCAAGCATTAATGCATTATCCCAATTATCTTCTAAAACTATATTTGAAAATCCTTTTTCTGAAACTAAGTAAGTAACAATTCGATGCTTCATTGCAAATATTTCATGAGCTCCATGAGTTGCTTCACCTAGACCTACAATCGATGCTGACCCAACCATTTCATTAAGTGGTTTCAGATCATGAATAGAATCAGTGGGGACCGTCGTTTTAATAGCCTTTGAATTTTTTTCAATCCATTTAACATTCAAATGGTCATTTTTAATACTTTCGTGGGTACTTATATTATTTATTAAAACCTCTGTTTTTGAGCTTGCATAAGTAGTGCCCTGAGACAATACAAAGGCAGACGTTGCGATTGCAAATATAACTTTTTTATTCATCTCTTCCTCCTTAAAATATCTTGACTTTTGGTTAAAAACATAACAATCCATTAATCTTCTTAAAAACAATCCCGTTCTTCACTCTTCAAGAAGGGATTATTTTGTACTCTTATTTAATATGAGATGGACTTGTTTTTCGGATATGAAAAATTACATCAAACTGCTCAAGCAATGAAGTATCAAAATATAATGAACCGTTTGGGACAAGTTGTCCCCCCACACTCAGTAATGGCCTCTTTTCTCTAACCCATTTCTTTGCTTGACCTTTAAGCTGACGGTTATCCAACAAAAACATATCATATGGGACTTTTCCAAGGGTATAATTGAAGCTATTCACATCTTGTGGAATAGTATCCGTCGCAAGTTTACCTCCGGTGGAAGGATTATATTCGCTGTATAAGGTGAATTTCCCCTCCGTAGTTGTACTACCAATTGTGACATAGTTATTATCTAAACGTTCTTTCAAAAACTGTCCCGCAACATTAGGGTATAATTTCTCATCGATAATACCTTTGGCGATGTGAATATTGTGTGCCCATACCATAGTTTTACCGCCAAATGTATCCTGTGCCCACATTGCATGATCAGCCAAATATTGTTCGTGTAGCTTCACTATACTTGGATAATCATTAGGAAGCAGCATTGTGGTAAATTTTTCTATTGCATTCGCCGTCGCTTTCACCCAGATAAACTCGGATGAAACTCTCAGAGAGTTAGCTTGTTCATTTTCATCTTTTAGCAATTGGACTACTTTCTCAGCATTTGCCTTAAATTTTTCTTTTTTTTCAGGAGCAAGCTGCATATATTCCTGTATACTTCCAGTGAATGATGCAAGCTCTTTATAGTTTTCTTCCACTTCTGCCAGTATATCTGGTCGATGCAGCTTTACATAATCTATTACTTTATTAAAAACACTTTGGTCCATTGTTTTTAAGTCAAGTCCGATAAATTGGATTTTCTTTTTATTGGATGGATCAGCATTATAATCTTTCATCCATTCTATCAAGGCGATAATTTCATCAGTAGGATATAACAATTTTAAAAATTCCTTAGGGTTTCCTTTTCCTGTTTGGATATATTCATTTAGCTTTAAGCCATTACCCCAATCTTCTTCCATTCCAAAATTCGTAAATCCCATCTCAGTAACCAAGTATTTTACAAGGCGAAACTTCATGGTGAAAATTTCAGAACTTCCATGAGTATTCTCTCCTAATCCTACATATTCCGCACTACCAATCATGTTCTTAAGTGGTTTTAAATCGTCAAATGGATTTGATGGTTCTATCGTTTTTAATCCCTTTGCCTGTAATTGTATTGATTTAATGATATTATGTTGGATTGGTTGAGCTGAATCTTCGACTGCTACCGTTTGAGCTTTTCCTTCTACACCACTTCCTGCGACTAATATAGCTGTACTAACCATTGCACAATACATTTTTTTCTTATTCATTATTCTCACCTCAATTGAATTTTTTTCAAAAGCAAGATTGATTCATGTTCTTACACGGATCAATTGCTTAATTCAATTGTTATTTATTCAATATCATATTTACTAGTTACATATTGTCATAAGATTATTTGACACAGATCATAAACTTAATAACAGTAAAATAAAAAGATAAATAAAAAAAAACCAAAAACTAATTTTCTTCATTTTTAGTGCCCTCTATCCAAACGGTATGTAACTTTTTCTTATGTAAATAACCTAATGTCATACTAGCAAGTCCAATAAAAAAAGAGTCATTAATTGACTCTCACTTTACAACTAAAACTCTCGATACATAAGCCTTTATATAACTCAACGATTTCTCTTTGTCATTGATCCTTCGTAAAAGCTAATGAGTGTTCAATCCCCTTCCTCGAATGCGATCAAAGAGTTAACACCATGGGCAAGAATTGCTCCTGCTCTAGTAGATGCTGCTACTAAAATAGCTTCAGTAACTTCCTCCATTGTACCTCCAAGTGCTTTATACTTGTTTATATGTACATCAATACAATACGGGCAACCAGTAACATGGGCTACTACAATAGCAATTAACTCTTTCGTTTTTTTTAAAAGAATAGTCTCTTCCTCAAAGACCGTCTTCTCAAATTGAAAATAGGCGTTTGCAGCTTCAGGGCTTTTCTTTATTAACTGTGGAATTTTCTTTAAATTTTCTGGCTTATAATATGTCATCTTATTTCCTCCTAGACTTTAAATGCTTTGTGTTTGAAACGATTTACACTTTTTATTCTAGGATTTTGCTTGAATAATTTCAGTGACTTTATCACATTACTTCTACTATTTCTTGTAATTTTTCCTTTTGAATGATAAAAATTTTACTCCGCTCCTGTTTAATCCATCCATTTCTTTCAAAATCTTTTAATGTTCTACTGACAACTTCTCTTGCAGTACCCAAGTCTATAGAAAGAGCATGATGAGTAATATAAAGAAGATTGTCGGATGTTTCACTTGATTTATGGAGCAACAAGTCGGCCAACCTTGAATTTAATGGCTTAAACGTTATATCCTCAATAAGATTTGCAACTGTTGTTATTCTTTTTATAAATAAACGATGAATATATGTATTTATTTCTTTATATTTATGTGCCCATTCCCTAAATAATTGCGCAGGTAGAACAAATAGCTCGGTTTCCTTTTCTATTTCCGCGATAGCTTCATATCCTGTCTCACCTAAAACGCTTGCTAACATGATTACACATGTGTCACCACTTCTTAATCGATACATTGTTAACTCTTTTCCTGATGGACTTATTTTATAAACTCGAATACACCCGCTAATTACAAAAGAAACATGGTTAAAAATATACCCTTCCTCAATCATTTGACGAACAGGTAGCGTCGTTATAAACCCGCTGCTATCTTTCCATTTATGTATTGGTATTTCTCTAAAAAAGGGAAATTTATTATTAATCATTTCAATCTGCTCTTTTTTCAAAAGATAACCTCCTATCAATTACGAAATAAAGCCTTGTTCATCTAAACTGCCAAATAGTAAAATAGGAGCCGAGATCGGCCTCCAGAAGTAATTGAAATTCATTAAAACAATTACTCATACATAAATGATGATCCAGCTAAATGTTGATATAGATAATAATTATATTGTTTAGTCATATTCACTTCTAAGTAACCTAGGTGATTAATTAATTCGAGTGACTTTTCATTTTCATCATATTTGGTTTCAACATTTGGTAAGTTTAAAATTCTATTTAATAGAGATGGATGTGAATGATACTCGTCTTCATTTGCTTTTAATGCTTCTACCAATGATTCATCAATATATTTTGTGTAATCTCCAATATATTCCCGGTAATGATTAAAGTAATTTTCAAATTCAAAACCATGAACAATTTTTTCACTCATATGCTCATCAATTAAACGATCGTATACATCCCCATGACTAACTATCTTACATAAAGCTTCTTTAACAATCTCATTTCCACAAATTAATGTTGCGATGTAATCCGCTCTGTACTCTCTATCTCTTGAAATACTCATATTATATTTATGAAAAATACTAAGATAATACTTCATTAGCATATTTGGTAAAATCATTGGGACTGAAATAATTCCTAAATGTCTACCATTATAATTAAAAACTGATGATATATAGTCTAAATATGTAGCAGCACCCTTATAGACTGGAAGTACAATACGGCTATAAAATAAGTCTCTGCCTGTAAAATGAGCAAATTCATGAGCCAATATAGCTCTAAGTTCATTAATAGATAATACATTTAATAATGGTAAACTAATAGATAATATTCTACCTTTTGCAACTCCGTTAAAGACTCTAATTTTTCCATTTGATACGAAAAAATTTGACTTAATATGTAAAATAATTGAATCTGGCATTTTAGTATTCATTTGTTTTGAAAGTTCATTAATAAGGTGGTGTAATTTTGGATGATCGGAAGGACTAATTAAAATTGCAGGTTCAAAATGTTTATTTTTAAATAATGTAGATACGATTGCTATTACACTGCTTATTAGTCCAATTAAAATTCCAAAGAAAGGTAAAGCCGCAAGTAAATAAATGGCTAAGTTTGCAAATCCCATTTCACCCACAAATTTATTAATTAAATAATTAATGAAAAGAATTAATCCGCAACCAATCAAAACGATTAAAAATGTTGAAATTATTATCATTAAATATACTCCAGGAACAAATAAAAGAGATGCGAAAATTTTCTTTTTTGATATTTGAGGTTCACATACTTTTCTATTCTCTAACAATATTACACTTCCTTTTTTTGTGGTAATACACAGTATTTAAGTTAATTTATTCAACGAGATAGTTTTTTAATCCTGCATCAACCTAAAATCAGAGGAATCTTCAAATACTATATTCCTGCTTTTAAAAAAAGAGTTGTACTTAACTTCTGTAACTTTTCCCCAAAAAACATGGAAGAATGGAAAGTACACTTAACATTTTTCGCGTTGCTCGAAATAATCCCCTTCAATTATTAAAATACGTACCTATTTGCGAATCTTTCACTTAAACTATACTGCCATTTACTCCTATAAAAAAGAACAGCCAAAGGCTGCTTACACTATTCAACTAACACGCCAGTTAGTTGAATAACGAAAGATTCATCTAACAGTAAAAAGCTAGGCTAACCTAAAGATATGAAATAACAAAAGCACCTATCTATGTTTAAAATAGATGGTGCTTCTAAAATGAATCCCATTACTGCAAATTTGTTACAAAATAGTTACTTCATAAGAGATTAGTAAAAAAGTATTTAAAGAGATAAGTAATACTACTTATAAGTAGAGTGGCTCTTAGGTAGCTTTAGAGCATTCTTCTCCATTACAACACGTAGTTGGTCAGGGAAATCAGTGATGATTCCATCAACACCATCATCAATAAGCTTTTGCATGGTTGGTTGGTCGTCAACCGTCCATGGAATGAGCTTCATTCCATATTTGTGAGCTTCCTGAACCATACTCTTCGTCACATATGGTATATAGTTTTCATCAGTAATTTTACCATTTTGTGGGAAGCCATGTACTGGAGAGATAGCATCTACTCCTAACGAATGTGCCGCAGCAAGGAGGTCTCCATCAAAGTCATCGATATCAATTCCACCTAACCACGGTGAGGCACCTGGCTGTCCCGGTTGTAGGAACTGTGGTCCGTTGGTTAGGGCAACGAGAGGCAATTGAGGTTCAACCTCATGCATCCGCTTGAGCGCACCCCAATCAAAACTTTGAATTGACACTCGGTCGAGCATCCCAGCTTCGCGAACTTGTTTAGCAACAATTTGTACGAATTCTTCTCGAGGAGCTGTCTCCTCAGGTGCCCCCGCCTCAACTTTCGTCTCGATATTCATCCAAACTTTGTTAGCTTTGTAGCGTTTGACAAGGTCAAAAACCTCAGTAAGTAGTGGCATCCGAGCACCAGGGCTCAGTTGCTGACCAGGGAATTGTGGCAACCCTTTTGAACCACAGTCTAGTGTCCGTACTTGTGCAAGGGTTAAATTTTTTATGTACTTGCCCACGTATGGGTATTCTGTATCACCAATGAATGCCGGTCTCGAATCTGTGCACTTGGCACCCGAGATTTTGCGGTCGTGGGTAATAACAGCTTGATGATCTTCTGTAATCTGCACGTCAAGCTCAAGTGTGCTCACACCAAGTTCTAATGCATGTGAGAATGATGCAATTGTTGACTCAACAGTTAGCCCCAGTCCACCACGGTGTGCCTGCAAATCAAAACCTTTAGGACCAAATCTTTTTGAGTTATGTGACATGGATGAATACTCTTTCTTAGAGGTAGATTGTGCTGATACTTGGCTAACTCCTGAAAACACCATAAGTGATGCAATTGTCGCTATTACAAATTTTTTTCCTGTCATTTATTACTCATCTCCTTATAAAATCTATTACTCTTATAAGTTTAGATGAATGATGTAAAATTCTTTCAATTACTAGAATAAAAAGGTGTAAAGAAAAGTAAACGAAAAATTGAAAAATGTAACACTATTAATATATGAACAGGATTAGATAATTTAATGTTTTTCTACCATTAAATACCTAGAGGAAAGTCTAAACGGGTAAATGCTTAATCAAGTAGTATTTTTCTTACCTTTGGAGCGCTTTCCAATTATATCCATCCCTCTATAAACAATTATATTTAATTAATTATCCTTTTCTTATTAAACTCCCCTGCCAAATTGCACAATAAAAAGGCTGCAAAACAGCCTTTCATGAACTTCAACTAACGCGCCAGTTAGTTGCATAAGGATAGAAATATTATTTAAAAATTCTTTGATAAAACAAAACTAAAAAACTCATTCTTCTTAAGCCATCTTAGTGAAGTCTTTGTTAACTGTTTTAGAAAAATAATAAACAAATAGAAGTAATAGAATCATAAATGGAATAATATTTAAAGGGTTACTGATAAATTGATAATAAGCTTCCCGTATGTTTATTATCAGGAATACTTTGCAATGCGTTATACATGGCGTGTAAAAATATAGGGGCTATTAATGATTTACTAGTATAAAATACGTAACAACAAAGCATTCCAAATAAAAATGTAAAAGAAAATACAATTACATTTTGATGTATTAAACCAAAAATGATTCCATTTATTAAAATAGATTTATAAATTCCTATATGTTTTGTTTTCTGAAACAATAGTCCTCGAAAACAAATTTCTTCAACTAGTGGTGTAATCATGGCACCGGTGATCATGGAATAAATAAAGGTAGAGAATGAATATTTATAGTTTTGAATTGAATGATCATTTAAAAGTTCCGATAGGAGCGTAATTAAACCATGAGTGATTGGTTGAAATAAGATAGCTAGAATTATTAAATGAATATACATTTTAATAGGGATTTTAACGATTTTCAAATCCCGTTTCAAAGTAATTTTCTTTTTTCTTAGTAAATAATAAGTAGGCATCAAATAAAAAATAATTTCAGATGCTAGATAGTAAACATAATTTACTTGTATGTTCATTGCTCCTAAAAGGGAAATAAACACAAGATTTCCAAGTCGAAAAAATATAATAATAAATAAGATGTATTTAATAGTTTGTTTTAAGTTGATATTTTCCAATGTCTTCATCCTCAAATTGATGTTATTTATAGTGATTTTATCATCTTGAATTGAACTCCAATACCACCAATAGTAGGGTTTTTCTTATTCAACCATCCTGCCAATTAGCACAATAAAAAAATGGACTACCGAAGCAATCCATCGTTATGCAACTAACGCGCCAGTTAGTTTAATAAG
>NZ_JBALMS010000031.1:34066-34351 GCF_036962205.1 Bacillus sp. JJ664
ATGTAGTAATTACTACATCTATAACTACTTTTTTCTTTTCCGTTCTTTTATATGTAGAGTCAAAAAAATATCTTAATATGTAAAAGACAGTAAAGCATCCGAGTAGTTCAAATAAGTTCATTTCTATCTCTCCAGTACGTATTTGTTAATTATTGTTTTTAGGAATTCTCCCATTAGCCTAACGAACCTATCAGTAGCACAATAAATTAAACTTGAAGGCAGTCCATCTTTGATCAACTTTGCTTATAAACAATAGTGGTTAAAAATGAATAAAGTTGTTATTAA
>NZ_JBALMS010000032.1:0-6254 GCF_036962205.1 Bacillus sp. JJ664
AAATAGAAAAAAACTGGTGATTAACTTTCGCCAGTTTTTTCTATTATCCATTTCATAAAGTTGAGATTTTAATTCATCAATTGAAAAATGCGTAATTTAGATCGTCCTTTTCATTAAACTCTCCCATAATTTTAAGCATTTCTCCCAATTCTGTTCTTGGCTAATTTGTTGATACAAGTATTGCTCATAATACATCGTTAATTCGGTCATTTCGTTTGTAGTAAAAAGTGAATCAATATATTTTGCGTAATTTCTTAATGTTTCGGTTTCGTTTCGCTTTAATCCATAACGAGCTAATTGACGCAATAATGTATGGTAAGCTGATTCAAGTCTATCTTCTTTTTTACTAAAACGGTAAATGTACATGAAAAAGTATGGGATCCATTTTCTACGATTAAGATAAAAGAAACCAACAATAGCAATAATTAATCCTAAGTAAAGAATCTTCTTTTTCCAATCGATTAGTATTGACTGTTTAATTTTATTCCAAAGACTAGTAAAGTAATTTGATTCCTCAATCTTCTTTGATGCTTCACCAGTTACTTCTAGGTCAGGATTCGGTTTATTTTTTTTAATTACATTTGTAGGTAACTCTTGCTGTTCAGTTGTTGATGAATGGTCGCTGCTGGTACTGATATTTAGTTCATTCGAAAAGCCTTTAGTAGGTTCAAATGCCACCCAACCTTGATTCGGTAAAAATACCTCAACCCATGAGTGAGCATTGTCAACAGTCACTTCGTAAATTTGTTTTGATGTGTCTTCTTTACTATTGTTAACAAAATTCCCGCCAGTAAATCCTTTCACCCAACGTGTCGGTACCCCTAGTGTTCTTAGCATGACTGCCATCGATGATGAAAAATTATTACAATAACCAGTTTTCGTGTCAAATAAAAATTGGTCTACATAATCAACACTCGGACCAGGAAAAGCTACATTCTTTTGAGTATATTTGTATTCTTCTTTATCAAAGTAATTCTCTATTGCTTTCGCTTTGTCATACCAATTTGTTTTTCCTGTTGTTATTTGCTGCGCCAACTCACCTATTCTCTTAGGTAAGTTTGCTGGTAATTGAGTATAATTTTTGTAAAAGACATCATTGATCAAATTTGAATCAAGTTTTACTGTTTTGATTAAATCTTTTGCTTTATATCTAGGTATTTCATATTCTACTTCAAAGCTGGCGGGAATTTCTGGAATGCTATTTTTGAAATAGCTTATTCTTTCAATAGCTGTATCAACTTTGAAAACATTTAGACCCGATTCATAAGGTAGAATATTTAATACTTTAGTAATTCCTTCAGGATACATAATATAGTGATATTGATAGTTATCATCGATCGTGACCTTTGCTGTTTCAATATTGGTCTCAATCGCATCTGGATAAGTATTTAACATGACAAAATCTTCTTTTTTCATAGGACGCTGCGTCGATGCAGAATCAACCCAACCTCGACCTGTATAAGTGTCTTTAGTCTCCATTTTCCAATATGTCCTTTGGTTAGATTCATATTGAAAAACTGGTTCATCACTACTTTTTACAGGCCCACCTAGAATTGAATCATCTGTGTCGTACCCTACCGTCTTTGTTCCTCCTCCGGAACCACCCTTGTCATCCTGTTTTGATCCAGGAAAAGACCAATTTGAGAAAGTCTGGATTGGAGAAGGCTTAGGAGCTAAAGATCCAATTAGGACAAAAAGAATAATCATACTTACGAGCGGAATCATCCATTTTTTTACATATTCTGAGTAATAATGAACTCTTCCTTTATCCAATAGATTGTCAAAAGTTAATAGACTCATAGTTGTAAAGCCAAGTAAAACAGTTCGAACAATAGCAAATTTGGCTTCGTAGTCGGTAAACGAATCCAATATAGAAATATATAGTACTGTCAAAAGTAATAAGTAAAATATCCAATTCCGATTTAAAAAGAAATTAATGGAATAAACGATTATCGAAAGTAAAAGTATGAATAAAAATGTCTTGAATTCGTAAGTCAATTCATTCAATTGGCCAGTTATCAGCCAAATCATGTTCTCAAAGATATGTGAAATAAAAATGAATATCCATTTAAACTGAAATAATCCTAAATCATAATGAAAACGATTAACCAAAAATAAAACTAGGATTATGTTTATAAGCCATTGTAGAATTCTTCTTACTTTAAAAAAAGATAATGTAAAAACGATTAACAAGTAAAACATGAAAATGTTCATATGATACGTAGTGGTTAAATCATCAATAGGCCTTACCCATTCCCATAACAATATACAACCATATGCATACAACAAAAATAGGGTGAAATTACTTTTCATCATCGCATATCGCCCCCTGTAAAGGCTGCATTAAAATTATCTTCACGTACAATGATTGTTCTCACTCCGCGTGCATTGGCGATTGAAATGAATGATTTCTCACTTTCTGATACGACCATAGACTTTGCCTTAATGACAAATATTGTAAACGAACCTTCTCTATTTTTAATAAAACTAGCTTTTTCTACCAAATTTTTCGATAAATGGGTGGTAATCAAAATATAAGATACATTTTGTTGAATGAAACGAAGTTCTGTATCTAAAACCTTCTCAATTGGAGTTGTATCATTTGCCTCAATTTTCGCAAGATGGTATAAGAGCTTTTGAAAATGACCTTCTCCCCCTCTAATTGGAAAGGAATCTCGTTTTTTGTTATTCGTTAAAAGGCCAACTTGAATACCTTTTTTCAGTACAGTATGGAGAAAAGATGCTGCAAAAGAGACATTTGATTCGAAAAGTTCATTTTGAGCACAGTCCATTATGACAAACAGGTCGTTTGATTGTAATTCTTCAAACTCTTTTGTCATCATTTCATTTCGTTTCGCGGAAGCTTTCCAATTTATCCAGGAAAACCTGTCACCAGACCGATATTCTCTTATACCAACAGCCATTGATATATCCCGCTGAAAGTGATGACTTGAAATTGTCGAGCCTTGATTATTTTGATGCTCAAGTGCACGATAATAAAGCTCCGAATACTGAGGAAATACTACGAACCTATTCATAATGTTGAACTTGCTTTTCGATTCGAAAATACCAAGAGGGTCACCAATCTTTATTGTTAAAGAATTAATAAAGTACTCCCCACGTGGTAATTTAGGAATTATATAATCAAAAGAACATTGCTTTTTAAAGCCAGTTAATATTAGTTCCTTTGTAAATCCTTGTTGATCGGTTGTATGTAAATTATTTGAGAAATTTTCTTCTATTAAAAAATAAAAAACAGGTAAGAAAAATGACTTTCTTACGGTTAAAATAACTTTTATCGGATCGCCGACCTTAAAAACGTTTTTAGGAAGCTCTCTAGTTACTTTCAGATTTTCCAAAGGATAAAATGATAATGCCACACTATATAAGATAAACGGTAGACAGCTATAGAATAAAAACCAACTTACAAATCCTCCTTGAAACAAGGCAAACAATAATAGTAATGGTATTAGAAATAACAATAAATACTTCCTGACTTTATTGAGGACACGTAATTGTATTTTCATTTTAATTTCACTTTCCTTTGAACAGGTACAGAAATATTTTTTACAATATTTTTAATAATTCTTTCAGCAGTAATTCCTTCAAATTTTGATTCTGAATTTAAAATAATTCGGTGGGACAATACAAATGGTGCTAGATATTGTATATCATCCGGTAAAACGTAATCTCGTCCGTACATGAATGCATATGCTTGTCCCGCTTTCATAAGCGCGAGTGAACCCCTTGGGCTTGCCCCTAAATACACATTTCTGTCCTGTCTTGTACTATTAACAATACTCACAATATAATGTTTAATGGATTCATCTATAAAAACATTCTTCATTTCCCTTTGAAGAGATCGTAATCCATCAATGTCAATGACAGGTTTTAACTGATCAATTGGAGGGATATTTTGGAACCTATTTAATATTTCTAATTCTTCATCCATAGTCGGATATCCCATTGTAATCTTTAATAAAAATCGATCTAGCTGAGCTTCAGGAAGTGGATAAGTACCTTCATATTCAATTGGATTTTGTGTCGCCATAACAAAAAAGGGCTTCGGTAGTTCATAGGTGATCCCATCAATTGTTATACTTGCTTCCTCCAATCCTTCTAATAGTGCAGACTGTGTTTTTGGAGATGTTCGGTTAATTTCATCAGCTAAGATAATATTCCCCATTAACGGTCCTGGATGGAATTGAAACTCCATCTCTTTTGGATTATAAATAGAAACCCCTGTTACATCTGAAGGCAACAAGTCTGGGGTAAATTGAATTCTACGGAAATTTGCATTAACGGATTTGGCAAGTGATTTTACCATCATTGTTTTCCCAACACCCGGCACATCTTCCAATAAAACATGCCCCCCTGTAAGAAGGGCTACCAAACTTAGTTCGACTACATTTCTTTTTCCAATCATTACATTTTCGATATTTGTAATGATTTTTTCGATATCAGGATGCATTTTTTCGTTAACCATGTTTTTATTCCTCCTTAGAGTGTAGTAGTTTGCTGGATTAATAACTTTTGATTTCATCATTTGATTCCGAATAGATTAATGTTCAAGGAGTATTTAAAAATAAATAGTTACTTTAAATTCTTCTTCGTTGACAAACTTATTCAATAAAACAATTGTAATAAATACAAATCGTTAGAATTGTAGGTGGATAGAATCAAAATAATCACTAAACTTCAGTTTTACAATACAACGTAATTTAAAATGACAAGTTTCAAACTCCAAATAATGATCATGCTGACTATGGGAATCGTTATCTAAAGTATAGTATAATTTTGACAAAATTTCGATAATTTAAAATATATTCATGGTAAATAATTCCAATTTTATCGTTTTTTAATATTTATAATTTCAATCTATTTTTTAGAGAAAATTAATATATAAGCTACTTCGCTCTAACAGTATTCATTGGCAGAAGCAAAAAAGCCACTCCAAATGGAATGACTTCTCTGGTTAATATATTTGAATACGATAGATCAAATGAGAAATGTTTCTGTATCTCCCCATTCTTATGAAAGCTAAACAATTAGCTTTCAATCGAAACTTTTAAAAACTAAAATTTGGTTTATATTGACCTTTATAAGGTTCATGTTCAACGAAAATGGTAATGTCCTTGCCATCTTTGTCTTTACCAGTTCTTTTATAAGTAAATTTCTTTTTATTAAGTTCTGTAATTTCAAGAACTGCACCATACTTGTTATCACCAATAGAAACATGAGCTCTAATTTTGTTTTCGTGACCTACATCGAAGTATCCATAATCACCGCGGCTTTTGCCCGTTGCAGCATTGAAAAACTCATATTTATTAGACTTGTTGTCAAATTTAGCTAGACTAATAAAATTAGTATTATACATTGTTAGATCATTACCGTTTTCATCTAACACTTTTGTTCCAGTCCAAAGAGTATTACCTAAAATAATATCTCCATCAATGTTACGAATAATATTGCCCGTCGTAGTATCTAACTGCTTGTCCGGATTAGTAAAAGAAAGATTTTTTTCTTTAAAAGGAACATGCTCAACGAATACTTCTACATCGTTGCCATTCGTATCTTTTCCCATCCTTTTATAAGTAAAAACATCTTTGTTCAGTTTGATCATTTCGACAACTGCTTGATATTTTAATGATTCTGAAATATGTATTCTCTTTTTTCCATCATTTGAAATAAAAAATGTTCCTGTATCTCCACGACTATTGCCAGTCTTAGCATCAAAAAATTCATATCTTCCTGATTTCGCTTCATATTTTGCAAGACCAATAAAATTTACATTCTCCTTTGTTAAGTCTTGATGATTTTTATCATATACTCTTGTACCTTGCCAATTTGTACTACTTAGAATATTAGACATTTCCTGTCCTTTTGTTTCTAGTAGATTATTTTTGTAATATTTATAAATTGCATGTGATTTTGCTTCTACCCTTTTCATTAAATAAGCTTTTTCGTTTGCATATTTCTTAGTGGTCAAGCTCTTATTCAAATAATTTAATGTAGCAATTTTGATCTTTGCAGAAGTCTGAACATCAGAAACAGTTTGGATAGATAGTTTGTAGTAATTGTTTACCTTTACTTTTGCTGTTTGAAGCGTACTCATACTGTTCGCTGAAGCAGGTGTTACAATAGTCACCAGCATTGCAGTTGCAGCAAGAGAAGTCATTAATTTGTTTCTTTTACTTGTAAAAAATGTCATAATATAATCCTCCACTCCCAAATTTAATCTATAAATTTATAAT
>NZ_JBALMS010000033.1:0-25025 GCF_036962205.1 Bacillus sp. JJ664
ATTTTTAGTAAGTATTTTATGTAGACCATTCTTCATCATGTTAATTATAATTATCAATCGATATCTTTTCCTTTTTCCACGGGACTGCCTTTTACTTCAACTAAGAATTTTATAATTATTTTAATACTCAGCTTTTTATACCTAAAATACTTTCGTTATTCTCAACAGCACATAAGTTAAAAAGTCGTGAATATATTGTTGGTATGTTGTTTAAATTCAATAAGGCTAGGAGTGATTAAGTAATTATGAAGCAACCGATGCGTGTCCTCATTTCCGGTGCGAGCATTGCTGGACCAGCACTTGCTTATTGGCTTCATCGCTTTGGTTTTGAGGTGACTATAATAGAACGTGCTCCCTCACTCCGCCCAGGTGGATATGCCGTAGATATCCGTGGTGCCGCCATTTCTGTTCTTGATCGAATGGATATTCTTAATCAGGTTCGAACATTAGATACTCAAATGAGTGGAGTTTATTTCGTAAACGATGCAGGTCAAATTAAAGGTCAAATAAGCGAAGCTAGTATAGGTAATCAGCAAGGTAAAGATATCGAAATTATGCGCGAGGATCTTTGTAACATTTTGTACGATTTGACCAAGGATAACGTCACATATATTTGGGGCGATTCAATTACTACTATACATGAGCATGAAACAGGTGTAGAAGTTCTTTTTAAGAATGGAAATCCACAAACATTCGATATAATTATAGGTGCGGATGGGATCCATTCAAACGTTCGCACATTGAAATTTGGAGACGAAGAACAGTTTAAGTGTACTCTTGGTAGTTATATCTCTATTTTTAACCTTGAAAATTATCTTAATCTCGACCACTGTCAAATGCTTTTTACGGTACCAGGTAAAACTGTTGGAATGTATAGTGCACTTGATAAAAAGGAAGCGAAGGGCATATTAGTGTTCCAATCCGAGTCACTGAAGTACGACCGCTATAATCAAGAGGAACAAAAGAATCATATTTATAATGCTTTTGAAGAACTTACGGGTTGGGAAACACCTTACTTGCTAGAAAAATTGAAAGAATCTACAGAATTTTATTTTGACGAAATTTGTCAAATTCACATGCCGGAATGGTCAAAAGGTCGGGTTACTTTAGTAGGTGATGCGGCTTATTGTCCTTCACCCCTTTCGGGTCAAGGTACTAGCCTAGCGCTTGTCGGGGCTTATGTACTAGCAGGGGAGCTAAAAGCTTCTAATGGTGATTACACCAAATCCTTTACTTCCTATGAAAAAGAGATGAGAAATTTTGTTGAAAAAAACCAAAAAATAGGCCTTATGACTGCTGGAGGAATGATTGAAAAATCAAACTTCAAAATTTTAATGCGCAATGTAATGTTACGTTTTCCCATATTAATGAACGGAATGTTTAAAATGATTACGAGAATGATCGCTAAAGCTGCAAACGAGATTGAATTGAAAGATTATTAATCTAGTACGAGGTTTAATAAGAATGTATTTAGAAGAAGAGCCAAACGTAAAGTTTAAGCTCTTCTTATTAATATTTCACTTATTTAATCATTCCTCCATTTCACTTAAAACGAACTAATAAAACAATCGCACGCGTTAATTCTTTTACGTTCCAAAATTATAAAGACCAGTTTTGGTCTTAACCCTGTCAAGTAGACACTTATAAAAAAGACTATGCAGATAAGCATAGTTATAGGGTAACGCTTTTTTAAGTACTCAACCTGTGCTTTTAAGTAATCTCTTTCTTCTTCAATGGAATCAAACTTCGTTTTAGGACGTCCCATAAACGGACTAACGCTACTTAATTTTCCTCTTTTTTTCAAACAACTCGCCACTTCTGTACATTTTTACTCATTCTTTAAGTTGAGTAGAGCTACGTAAACCTAAATCTTTAGAAATAGTATTGTAACTGCCGTAACCTTCTTCATAAAGTTTAACTGCTTTTAGTTTAAACTCGATTAAATACTTATTAAATTTAGATCCTTTTAAAGCCATAATAAAATCCCCTATAGTAGACTAACGGGTTCTCTTTTGGGGGACAAACGATAAAAATATCTTTATGAATCACACAAATTTAACAAACAAAATAACATACCAAATAGAAACTAAAACATGAATAAAGAGTGCCTAATAGGCACTCTTTTTTTACTTTTTAACAAGAGACTTTAACACAGTGATTTTCCCAAAATAATAGGTAAGGAAAAAATGAAGTAAACCTACTGTAATCATAATGATAAACGCCTCTACAATCAATGAATATAAAGAAAACATAGACCTGAAAATATAAGCAAACAGAAATACCATCATAATCGTTAGGACACTTATCAAAGCGACTTTTATTCTTTTGATATTTAAACAAAGTATAATGATACAAGCGATAGAGCTAAGTATTATTGCCCGCCAGTCAGAAAGATTATACTACTTATATTGTCTTGAATGGCAGGGAAGTAATCATCACGAATAGGTAAGTTGAATGAACAGATTAATATAGATATAAACAGAGATAGTAGTATCCAGCTCCAGAAAATAAACTTTTGCATTTTTAACACCTTTCTTATTTAAACATAGGTTATCACAAATATTTTACTAACTCCTTTTATTTCGATATAAACATCATATTATTAGTATATAAAATCGCAGTAGAAATAGCAGTTAATTCATGTTGTACAATAATCATCGCACAGATAAAAACTAGTCCTGATTTTTGTCCCACTTTTGATAGTTATGAAGTACAAACCTTTTTATAGTAATAATAAAAGACCTACCCACTGATACGGATAAGTCTGCGTTTTTACTTATTTTTTTAATAAATTGTCCCCTTAAAGAGAACCCGTTAATAGTAGACTACCTAACCTTTTTATCGGATGGGCTTTTTTGGGTGTCTACTATATGGGGATAATATCATTTCTTTATAAAAGAACTGGTCTTTATCTTACTTGCATTTCCTTTGCTCCTAAATACCTTTTTTCCCAATAACTATTTTCCAAGGAAGAAATAGTTACACCTTTTGATGAGGAGCTATGTATGAACTGTTTACCTCCGATATAAATACCCGCATGTGAAGCACCAGGTTTATAGGTTTCAAAAAAGACCAGATCGCCAACTGTTGGATTGGACACCCTTGTCCCCTTTTTATATATTTCTGATACCGTTCTTGGCAAATTAACATCTGTGCTTTTATCAAATACGTATTTTATGAATCCGCTGCAATCAAAACCTTTTGGCGTATTCCCTCCCCATACATATGGTACATTTAAATACTTTTTGCTGTTTTTTACTAATGCTGTAGATTTATTGTTTGAACCCACAATAGTAGGTAGAGTCTGCTTTTTAACGCCCAATGCTTTATATGTATTTTTACCTACAATACCGTCAGGCTTTAAGCCTTTGCTTTTTTGAAACTTTATTACTGCACCTTTAGTGATTGTTCCAAAATAGGTAGTTGAATTTGTTTTAAAATATCCTTTTTTCTTTAAAACTTCTTGTAATTGTTTTACTTCTGTATGAGTCATTCCTCTTTTTAACGTATGATCTCCTAATGCAGCATTACTAACCAATGGATTTGACAATAACACTCCTGTCACTACAAATGATGCAATAATCTTTTTCATTTAAGAACTTACCTCCGATAAAACCTTTTTTATGATTTTATCATCCTAAAGTTACATGGGTATTTACTTGCATTTACAGTATTATGACAAAAACATTTAAAATATGTGTCAAAATGACAAAAAGCGCATTTATCTTAATGAAACGATTAGTTATGAAAGACAAAAAACAAATATAACCTTTGAAAATCACAATATTGTCATTTTCATAATGGTAAACAGGAAAAGTTATTTTTTGAACATTTCTATTTAATTATCATCAACTTCAAATTAAACTGTTATTAATAACAACTAGAAAAATGAGGAGTCAACTATGCCGGATTGGTCTTATCACACATTATTTAAACCTTTATTATCAAATCTTCCTGCTAAAAGATCTCGAGAATTTATTCATCAGGGTATGGGATTCATTTCTTCGATCCCATTTGGAACTAAATTAATAGAATTTTTAGGACACATGAAAACTGATCAAATATTAGAGCAAGAGATACATTCTATTATTTTAGAAAATTCAGTTGGCTTATCTGCTTCCATTGATCCATTACTTAATGGAACAAACGCGTTTATGAATTTAGGATTTGGTTGTATTGAGATTGGGCCAATTACAGTCAATAAGGAATTACATCCCACACCCAACATTCAATTAAAGCATAATCGTTTAAAAGATTACCAACTTGAAGAAACACTTGGTTTACAAGAAACGATTCAAAAACTTTCAAAGGTTAAAAAAACACATCCTTTATTTGCAAAAGTTTGTGGTACAGTAGATGAATTTCAATTAATAGATTCTCAAATTACAAAATTTGTTGATGTTTATGTCGTTGATCATTCTCTATTAGAGCAATACGATAAATATTCATGGCTTCCTTCAAAACCAATTTGTCTCTCGATTGATGTAGATTCATTATCTGAATTACCGTTAGAAGAAATGAACAAGCTGTTAGACTCCATCATGATTCAAAGTAATCCTCTTTTATCGGATGTAGAAAATAAACAGCAGCTCATTCATGCGATGAAACAATTACATGCAACTGGCTTTTACAAACCGATTTTCACTTCTGGGGGGATTTCTGAACCGATTGATGCAGTTGAATTGTTAGAGGCAGGTGCAAAACTAGTATTTTTATCACATGGATATGTTTTAAGTGGTCCAGGGCTTCCTAAACGTATAAATGAAGCAATTCTCCACCGAAAAGAACAACCAATCCAACATAACAAGGATTGGATTTGGTATTACTTATTTGGTTGCATTATGTTTGTTGGTGGATTGATCGCATTGTTGATTAGTTTAACAACTATTATTCTTCCATATGATGAATATTTTTTAAATACAAATAAAGAGAGCATTATCCAGTTTAATAATAGGATTTTACCATTTATGTCACATGACCGGATGACTCTTTCGGGAACGATCATGTCCGGAGGAATTCTATTTATGTCACTAGCAAGATATGGAATCCGCTCAAGCTACCATTGGGCTACTAAAGCATCTAATATTAGTGCCATTATTGGTTTTATGGCGATATTCTTTTTTATTGGTTTCCAGTATTTCGATTGGTTGCATGCATTATTTTGGTTATTTTTATTACCACCTTTTCTGATTGGCTATAAAAAAACGCGTAAATTAAAGAGGAAGCCATCCTCACAAAATTTACATAATGATGAATATTGGAAAAATAGTTTAATAGGTCAGCTCGCTTTCATCATATTAGGCTTCGCTCTTATAATAGGTGGCGTATTCATCTCCATAATTGGTATGACGACTACATTTGTAGAGACAGATTTAGCTTATTTATGTATAAGTACCTCACAGATTGATCAATTCAACTTGAATTTAATACCCGTTATTTCACATGACCGGGCAGGTTTTGGTGGATCACTTGTTAGTGTTGGTTTATTAGTTTTAATGATTTCTTTATGGGGATATCAACAAGGAAAGAAATGGATTTGGTGGACATTACTTTTTGGTAGTTTACCAGCATTTATCACAGCGATTGGTGTTCATATTTTAATAGGATACACAGACTTTTTCCATCTTCTCCCCCCTATCGTTGCACTTGCTTTATTAATTGGTGGACTGGTGATGTCTTATCAATATTTCCACCTAAAAGATCAAATCAAAATAAAGAAGAAAGAAGGCTTTCAATGAATCAATTAGAGATTTTTGAACTATATAGTCCAGAATTGGATCGAACGAAAACAATCCGAGTATTTTTGCCTTTAGACTATGATGCAAATAAGATGAAAACTTATGATGTAATTTATATGCATGACGCCCAAAATCTCTTTGATCCGAAAACTTCATCATATGGACATCATTGGAAAGTGCCAGAAACGCTAAATGCACTTCAAATATCTAACCAGATAAAAGGATACATTGTAGTCGGGATTGATTGTAATCTTGAAGATCAGAGCCGTAAAAGACTTGACGAATACTCACCATGGGTCAATTCTAATTTGAGTCAATTTTTTGGAGAAGAAACGTCAGCTGGCGGCGAAGGTTTTCATTATGTTGAATTCATAGTTAAAACTGTTAAGCCCTATATTGATGAAAATTACCGAACTAACGCTTATAAAGAAAATACAATCATAGCTGGAAGCTCGATGGGAGCTGTCATCTCTTTAGTTGCCGGATTTTTATATCCTAACATTTTCACAAAAATTGGAGCATTTTCAACTGCAGCGTGGTTTGCAAAGGAAGAACTATTTCAATTCTTGAAAGATCATTTCGAGCAAACGTCTTCGAAAATCTATTTAGATATTGGCACAACCGAAGGAAGTAATGATGATACATCTGGTACAAATGTTTATGTTACTGATTCTATTGAATTAAATGAACTATTCATCTCTTTAGGTCAATCCAAAGAAGATTTAAAGCTTGTAATCGAAGAACATGCAGAACATAATGAAATCGCATGGGCGAATCGTTTTCCAACATTCATCCTTTGGATGGCAAATTAAAAGCTGAGTATAACTCAGCTTTTTTGTTATTTAATCTACATCTTTTATATGCTTCTTACGCAATGAATAATAAATCGGTAATCCAATTAATGTTAATACAATCCCATAAGCAGCCAACATGGTTTGAGTGAATAAAGTATTGACTACGATAAATACCCCACCAATGATGGCTATTGAGATAACAATCGGAAAAAATGGAACTTTGTACGGCCTGTTTAAATCTGGTTCTTTTTTACGTAAGATGATAACTGCAATAAATGTCATAGTATAGAAAATCCAAATAACAAATACAAGCATATCCGTTAATACTTCAAACCCGCCCAGTAACATCATAATGATCGCAACTAATAAAATAAACAATCCTGCATTAGAAGGTGCTCCAGTTTCTGACAGTTTACCAAACCATGCACTAAAAGGTAATTTATGTTCTCGAGCCATCACATAAGGGATCCGCATTCCAGTCATCGTATATCCATTAATTGTTCCAAATACGGAAATTAAAATACCGACGGATACGATTTTCCCTCCTATTTGGCCGAACAATATTTTAGATACCTCTGATGCGGGAGTTGTTGTTGCTGCTAGTTGATCTGCTGTCATCACCATTAAAAATGCAATATTTATTAATATATATACGACCATCACAGCTGACAAACCTAATACGATTGCTTTTGGTAAATCCCGTTTTGGATTTTTCATTTCTCCTGCAATATTTCCAACATGTATCCATCCATCGTAAGCAAACATCGTTGCTAGTAATCCCGAACCTAATGCTGTCATAAAAGATTGGTCAGTTCCTGATTCGATTGGAAATAATTGAAATGGTACAGTTCCTTTGTGTAGAAAGCCAAAGATAATTAAAATAATCAATGGTATTAGTTTACAAAACGTAAAAATGGTTTGTATTCCTCCTGCTGTTTTAGCTCCTAAAAAATTCATAAATGTAATAAATGCCGCAGTTATTACTGCTACGATCATAACCTTAAATTTATGTTCATCAGCACTCAATCCAAATATCGTCACTGCTTGTGTGCCAAAAATGATTGATAGAGCCGCAATATTTGCTGGAAAGTAAATGATAGTTAGTGCCCACCCTAATAAAAAAGCAGTTAAATCACCATATGTATGCTTTAAATAGGCCATCATACCACCTGTTTTAGGGATCGCAGCGGCTAATTCCGCTCCTGACAATCCGGCACATATCGTAATAATTCCACCTAACAACCATGCTAGTAATCCTAAACTTGCTGAACCAGTTGAACCATAAACTGCTGTCGCTTTAAAGAATACCCCTGCTCCAATTACTGTTCCAATTACAGTAGTTAACGCTGCAAGAAAACCCATTTCTCTTTTTAAAGCTTGTTCAGTCATTTAATCCCTCTTCTCGTTACACTACTAAATTTTTTATTTAATCTCATTCCCAAAAAAGTGTTCACAAACGCTAGATATACGTTCTAAATCAACATTTCCTCCAGAAATAATTGCAACTACTTTTTTGTCTTTTACATATTGCTCTGCTTTCCCAGAAAGTAATGCAGCCGTTGCTAATGCACCGGCTCCTTCTACAACGACTTTTCCTCGTTGAAGTAAGTCTTTCATTGCTACTTCTAGTTCATCTTCACTTACAGTGATAATATCATTTACTAGTTCTTTCACAATTTCAAACGTCATTTTCCCTGGAACCTTAACGGCACATCCATCTGCGATTGTCGGTGCAACATAATGACTAACGATTTCACCAGCATCAACAGAAGCTTTCATTCCATGAACATGATCAGCTTGTACACCAATAATTTGAATTGAAGGATTAAACGATTTTAACGCTACTGCAATCCCAGCAATCATACCTCCACCACCGATTGGAACAATAACTGTGTCCACATCCCAAAGCTCGTCTAAAATTTCTAAGCCAATCGTTCCTTGACCTGCCATCACATATACGTCATCAAATGGATGTATGAATGTTTCTCCTGTTTCATTTCTGATTCTCGCACACTCTTCCTTTGCGTCATCAAAGGTCTCACCATATAAAATAATATTAGAACCATATCCTTGTGTCGCTTCAACCTTTGCTCTAGGAGCTGTTGCAGGCATGACAATTTTGCTTTTTACGTTTAATAATTTTGAGGATAATGCGATTCCTTGCGCATGGTTTCCTGCAGAACAAGCAATGATTCCATGTTCTTTTTCTTCTTCACTCAAATTTTTAATTTTGTTATAGGCACCTCGAAATTTAAATGAACCTGTTAATTGCATATTTTCTAATTTCAAATATACTTCTCCACCAGTTTTTGCTGTCATATAAAAAGATTTTACTAATGGAGTCGTACGTACATTACCACTTAAAATATCACGTGCACTTTTAATATCTTTAATCGTTAATGAAAGATTTTTTTCTGAAATTGACGACACGAACTTCACCCTTTCATCATTTTTATTTACCAAAAAATAGCATATACAATCAGTTTGCTTCAAAACCGGACAAACAATTCGAACATAAAAAAAGAAGGAGAACAGTTTCTCCTTCTTTTATCAAACATATTGTATTAAGAAATTACTTCGTTTGCAGATAATTTAACTGCTAATTTTTCTAACATATCTTCAGTCATTTTATCTAAATCATATTTTGGATCAAAGTCCCACTCTTCTTTTGCAGCAGAGCAGTCAATTGAATTTGGCCAAGAATTAGCAATACCTTGTCTAATAGGATCTACATCAAAATCGATTGTAAAATCAGGTATTTTCTTTTGAATTGAAGCAGCAATTTCTGTTGGTTCAAATGACATTGCCGTAATATTAAATGCATTTCGGTGCTTTAATTTTTTCGGGTCAGCTTCCATTAACTTAATAATAGCGTCGATTGCATCTGGCATATACATCATATCCATATACGTTCCTGCAGAAATAAATGAAGTATACTTTTTATGTTTTAATGCTTCATAATATATATCTACAGCATAGTCAGTCGTTCCACCACCAGGAACTGTATCATAAGAAATTAATCCTGGGAACCTAACCCCACGTGTATCAACTCCGAATTTTTCAAAGTAATAATCACATAGTAATTCTCCAGCTACCTTTGTTACACCATACATAGTTGTTGGGCGTTGAATTGTGTCTTGTGGTGTTTGATCTTTTGGTGTACTTGGTCCAAATGCACCGATTGAACTTGGCGTAAAGAATTTTAAGCCTAATTCTCTTGAAACTTCCAATGCATTCACTAAGCCACCCATATTTAAGTCCCAAGCTAATTTCGGTTTCGCTTCAGCAACTGCAGATAATAATGCAGCTAAATGGATGAAAGTATCAACTTCATATTTTTTAGCTATTTCTAACATTTTATCTTGATCCATCACATCTAAAATCTCAAAAAGACCAGTTTCAGTAATCGGACTTCCTTCAATACGACGGATATCCGTTGCGATTACATTATCAATTCCGTATTCCTGTCTTAGACGGGTGGTTAATTCTGAACCAATTTGGCCTAAACAACCTGTAATTAATATTTTCTTCATTTACTTACTCCACCTTTAACTATGATAAACAACTAGTAATATTATTGTATATGTTATTGAATTACGTTTAGTTCGCGACCAACTTTTTCATAAATCGCTAATACTTCATCAAGCATTTCTCTCGTATGAGCTGCAGTCGGCATATTACGAATACGACCAGTGCCAAGTGGAACTGTTGGGAAAACGATTGATTTAGCGTAAACACCTTCTTCATATAAACGTTTAGAGAATGTTTGAGTAAGGTTTTCATCACCGATAATACATGGAGTAATTGGTGTTTCCGAATCTCCAATGTTAAATCCAAGTTTTGATAGACCTGCTTTTAAGTAATTGCCATTTTCCCATAGTTTTTCAATTGTCTCTGGTTCTTCTGACATAATTCGAATCGCTTCAATACATGCCGCAGCTGCTGCAGGTGTTAATGAAGTTGAGAATAAAAACGGACGAGCACGAACTTTTAACCAGTCAATTAATTGTTGTGATCCCGCTACGTATCCACCAACTACCCCTACTGCTTTAGAAAGTGTACCGATTTGGAAATCTATTTTATCTGATAAACCAAAATGTTTTACTGTTCCTGCCCCATTGCCCATTACGCCTGAACCATGAGCATCATCTATATATGTAATTAAACCAAATTCTTCTGCAATTTTTACGATTTCAGGAATATTTGCTACATCCCCATCCATTGAGAAAACGCCATCTGCTATGTACATTACTTTTTCATACTGTCCACTTGTAGTTGCTTCTCTTGCTTTCTCGCGTAAATCATCCATATCTTGGTGTTTTACTCGAATGATTTTTGCACCAGAAAGTCGACAACCATCAATAATTGATGCGTGATTTAATTCATCAGAAAGGATTGCATCTTTTTTACTCATTACAGCTGAAATTGCACCCATATTACAATTAAATCCTGATTGGAAAGCGATCGCAGCCTCTGTTTTCTTAAACTTAGCAATTGTTTTTTCTAATTCATCATGAATATCCATCGTACCGTTTATCGTACGAACAGCACCTGCTCCAACGCCGTATTTCTCAGTAGCATCTAAAGCAGCTTTTATTAAGCGTGGTTCAGTAGCAAAGCCTAAATAATTGTTTGAAGATAAATTAATAAATGTTTTGCCTTCAATTTTAATTTTCGATTCATTTGATCCTTGAAGTGGGTTAATCTCGTTGTAGAGCCCTTTCTCTTTTAACTCTTGTAATTGTGGAGTTAAAAATGCTTCCAATGTCTTACTTGACATATTACCAGCTCCTTCATCGTTATTGATTCATTTATTTTTTAGTCTATTGGTTAGGATTAGCCTCTTTTTTGTTTATTTTATACTTAATTAATTTAAATATAAAAAAATAATGAATAAAGCGCTTATTTATTTTCCAAATTTCTGTATAACCTAAAATAAAAATCAACTTGTAAACCGTTTTTTTCGAGGCGTTCCGAATACAATTATAAATCGGACAACTAACATTAGGAATACTTTTGTCTAAATTTATAAGAAATAAATCAACTTTTTTTATATTTATTATTTTTCTTAGGATTAACAACTGATTTTTCCGAACAATTGATATCTTATTCAGAACATTAAGATTATTAAAGTATACAAAAAAGCCGAATGGATTTCCATTCAGCTTCTCCTTTAATATTATATTAGTAAATTAAATAATGTAGGATTATTGTTTATTTCCATGAATTGAATGCCATGCAAATTCATTCGTTCTAATAGTGGAGCATAATCAGATTTGGATGCTAATTCAATCCCAACTAAAGCAGGACCATTATCTTTATTATTCTTCTTCGTGTATTCAAATCTTGTAATATCATCATTTGGTCCTAAAACCTGATCAAGAAATTCCCGTAATGCGCCAGAGCGCTGTGGGAAATTGATAATAAAATAATGCTTCAAGCCCTCATGGATTAATGAGCGCTCTTTTATTTCTTGCAAACGATCTATATCATTATTTCCTCCACTTACTATACAAACCACATTTTTTCCCTTTATTTCTTCTTTAAAAAGTTCTAAAGCAGCAACCGAAAGTGCTCCTGCTGGTTCTGCAATAATTGCATTTTTATTGTAAAGTTCTAAAATTGTTGTACATATTTCTCCTTCTGGTACAGCAACAACTTGATCTAATACTTCCTTACATATTTCATACGTCATATACCCAACTTGCCCTACGGCTGCACCGTCTACAAATTTTTCAATTGTTGGAAGTTTTACGACGTGCCCATTTGATATGGATTCTGCCATTGATGCAGCTCCGAGTGGTTCAACACCAATGATTTTTGTCGAAGGACTAACTCCTTTTATGTAAGTACCAACACCAGCGCTTAAGCCACCGCCTCCTATTGCAACAAATAAATAGTCAACCGGTCGATCAATTTCATTTAATATTTCAACTGCCACTGTTCCTTGTCCAGCAATGACATCTAAATCATCAAAAGGATGAATAAACGTCATATTTTGTTCATCACAGTAACCTTGAGCATTTTGATTTGCTATATCAAATGTATCTCCAACTAGAATCACTTCTACATAAGCACCACCAAAGAATTTCACTTGAGATACTTTTTGATTTGGAGTTGTTGTTGGCATAAATATTTTGGCATGTACCCGAAGATGATTACATGTATAAGCTACGCCTTGTGCATGATTCCCTGCACTAGCACATACGACCCCATTTTGTCTTTCTACTTCGGTTAAATTACTAATTTTATAGTAGGCACCGCGAAGCTTAAAGGATCGAATGATCTGTAAATCCTCTCTTTTTAAATACACATGACTATCATATTTTTCACTTAGCATGTCACTAATCTGCAAAGGAGTTTTGTTTGTTACCTCTTTTAACGTATTATAAGCTACTAAAATTTCTTCGATCTTGACGTTGCTTTTTACTTTTTCCATTTTACTACCTTCCCTTTGCAATGTATTAGGTTCTAAAATTTATATAATCTCCATTATAGTAAAAGTTAAAAGAATAATAAACAGAAAATTCAATATTTTTGTTACAATTTTATTAAGAAAATATATTTAATCTTATGAAATCAATCGTATTGTTATATTTTAAGATGTAATATGCTATGATTCTTATATGAAAATATAAACTTATAGGTGGATATAAAAATATGGATAATCATACTTTATTATTAATTGATGGTTTCAATTTGTTAAGTAGAGGATATTTTGCTACATCTTATGGCAGAAGTGATGATCAGCTTTCGAAAACAAAGGACGGCGTATATATAAACGCATTAAGAGTTTTTATTCCAAAATTATTTAGTCTGATTCGTGAACATGAAGTTAGTCATGTAGCAATTACTTGGGATGTAAAAAGAGAAGAAACTGATCGTAGAATCAAGTATGATTTTTACAAAGCGACTCGCGGGGAACTCCCGATGCCACTTATTGAGCAATTTTTGACATTAAAGACAGTATTAGAAGAAATTGGTATTGCCCAATTAGAAATGTCGCCATATGAAGCAGATGACTTAATCGGAACTTTATCTAACAAATGGAGTCAATCTATTCAAAATAAATGCTTTATTTATAGTAATGATCGTGATTTACTTCAATTACTAAACGAACATACATCTCAAATTATCGCCCAAAAAACAGGTGAAATCATTTATTCTATCGAGCATTTTAACAATGATTATGGCATTCATCCTAAACAATGGGTTGATGTAAAAGCGTTATTAGGAGATTCGAGTGATAATATCCCTGGTTGTCCTGGTGTTGGTGAAAAATCAGCAATTCCATTAATTCAACAATATCGATCAGTTGAAGAACTATATGAAAATGTGGAAGATCTAGACCCTAAATTTAATCGTTATAAAAAGAAATTAATTGCCGGTAAAGATTCAACCATTATTAGTAAAGAGTTATCAGCAATCATGATTGATATTCCTCATTTTGAAGATTATACATTTGAGGACTTAAAATTAAGTATTAATGAAGATAACTTAACAAAATTGCTTCAAGAATTGGAAATTCGAATTAGAAGATAAAAAATAAAACCTCTAATGTTTTTTAGCATTAGAGGTTTTTAAATTGATTATTGAGCTGACACTAATTCTTTTTCTTTTACATTTGCTTTTTTTACGATATCGCGAGCAATCCACACTCCACATGCACTTGCTTGTGCAAGACCACGAGTAACTCCAGCTCCGTCTCCACCTAAGTAAAGACCAGAAATTTCGCTCTCAAAGTGTTCATTTAATTTTGGACGAGCTGAGTAGAATTTTGCTTCAACTCCATAAAATAATGTGTGTTCTGATGCAATACCAGGTGTTACATGGTTTAATGCTTCTACCATTTCAATTAAGCTCTTCATTGTATTATATGGTAATACCAGACCTAAATCACCAGGTACAGCTTCTTTTAAAGTTGGCTCTAGGAAGCCTTCTTTTACTCGTTTTTCTGTAGAACGTCTTCCTTTTAATATATCACCATATTTTTGAACGATGACGCCACCATGTGAAAGCATGTTAGCCAAACGTGAAACCTCATGAGCGTATTCATTTGGTTTATCAAATGGCTCAGAGAATTGGTGAGATACTAAAAGTGCAAAGTTTGTATTCGGACTTCCAAGCTTAGGATCTTTATATGCGTGACCATTTGCTGTCATAATACCTGAATGATTTTCGACTACAACATGACCTGAAGGGTTACTACAGAATGTTCTGACTTTTGTTCCCACTGATGTATTAAATACGAATTTACCTTCATATAAATGCTTATTAATCTCTTCCATAACAATATCAGAAGTTTCTACACGAACACCAATATCTACTTGGTTTGTAGTCATTTTTAGACGACGCTTTTTCATTACTTCTGTTAACCATTTTGATCCGTCTCGACCTGGTACAATGACAACTTTATCAGCTGAAAGTTCTTCACCATTTTTTAATTTGATTCCTTTAACAATATGAGAACCATCTTCTTTTTCAGTAATTAAATCCTCAACTTCTGTTTTATATTTCATATCAATTTTCGTTTTTAAGTATTCAAATATGCTTTTTAAAATCTCAAGATTTTGTTCTGTACCTAAGTGGCGAACTTGTGCACGTAATAATTTTAATCCTGCAGCATAACCACGTTTTTCAATATCTCTTACTTCTTCAGTAAGTGGATCTGTAATTGACTCTGTTGCACCATGCTGTAAATTAATTTCATCTACATATTTAATTAAGTCCACTACATCAGAAGGCGATAAGTAGTCAGTCATCCAACCACCGAATTCACTAGTGATATTAAACTTACCATCTGAGTATGCGCCTGCTCCACCAAAACCATTTGTGATTGAACATGCTGGTAAACAACCTGAAAAATCTTTTTTACCTGCCGCTGGTGGACATTTTTCTATTTTCTTTTGTAGAATTGGACAATGTCTTGCGTATATATCATGACCTTTATCAACTAATAAAATTTTTGCGTTCGGCATTTTTAACGTTAATTCATAACAAGTAAATACTCCTGCTGGACCTGCTCCAACTACTATAACATCATACATATATTGATACCCCCATTTAAGGACTGAGTTTTTTAAATTTTAAGTTAAGTTCTGATCAACCTAAAATAGAATAACATCAATATGAAACGGTTTCAAGTAAAAAATACGAACATTATCATATTTTCACAACAAAATATTCGTTAATATATAATTTCTATGTAATTTTTTACATATTATAGTCATTCACATTATGTTTTCTTCCATTATTTGATAAATCAAAAAAAGTATGGAATAGTGGTTATTCCATACTTCTTCCTTTATATTAATGCTTTTTGGAAACTTGCAATTAAATCCTCAACATCCTCTAAACCAACTGAAACACGAATTAATGTATCCTTCACACCAAGTCTCTCTCTAACGTCCTTTGGAATCGCTGCATGAGACATCTTCACAGGATAAGATACAATTGTTTCTACTCCACCAAGAGACACTGCTACTGCAACATTTTCTACTTTTTGTAAAAAACGAATTGTTTGATCAATTGTTTTTAAAGTAAATGACAATACCGCTCCCCCACCACTAGCTTGTTCGAAATGTACATCATGTCCCGGATGATCTTTTAGACCTGGATAGTATACCTCTTCAACACACTCATTTGTTAATAACCAATTTGCTAATTTTTGTGCAGTTTGTTCATATACATCCATCCGAACTTTTAATGTTTTCAGACCCCTTAATGTTAACCAACAATCCTGTGGACCTAAAACTGCGCCGAATGAATTTTGTATAGTATATAAATCTCTTGCTAGTTCTTCAGAATTAACAACTGCTAAACCACCAATTACATCGCTATGTCCTGCGATAAATTTAGTCGCACTATGAACTACGATATCAGCGCCCAAATCTAAAGGTTTTTGAAAATATGGTGACAGAAAACTATTATCAACAATGACAATTACATCATTTCTTTTCGCAATCTTAATTGCTTCTCTTAAATCAGTAATTTTCAGCAAGGGGTTTGAAGGTGTTTCTAAATATAGTCCTTTTGTATTTGACTTAATTGCTGATTCGATTTCACTAATCTCTGATGCATCTACAAATGTAAACTCAATTCCAAATCGATTTAATACCTTAGTCGCTATACGGAACGTTCCTCCATATACATCTTCACAAATAACGATATGATCTCCAGCCGAAAAAAGCGAGAGAACTGAAGAAATGGCTGCCATTCCTGATGAAAAAGCAAATCCTCTAACGCCGTTCTCTAATTGTGCAATTGTATTTTCTAAAGCTTCTCTCGTCGGATTTCCACTTCTTGCATAATCATATTTACCTATAGTTTCAATATTGGGTTGATGGAAAGTTGATGCTTGATAAATTGGAATGCTTAATGCACCAGTATAGGGGTCAACTTCATTACCGTTATGAATTAATTTCGTACCAAACTTCATACTCATCACCCTAATGCATTCTCTAAATCAATTAGTAAATCATCTATATGTTCTATACCGACAGATAATCTTAATGTATGGTCATCTAGACCAAGCTTTCTTTTAAAATCCTCGGGCATTTCTGAATGTGTTTGTGTATGTGGGTAAGTAATCAGTGACTCTACTCCACCTAAACTTTCGGCAAATGTAATGACATTTACACTGCTAAGCACTTTTTCTACGATCCTTACACTTTTCACTTTAAACGAAATCATTGCACCAAAGCCACTTGCTTGTTTTTTTATAATTGAATACCCTTTATGATTAGGAAGCCCTACGTAAAAAACATCTGTTACATTAGGATGATTTTCTAGAAATTCCGCAAGAATAATCGCATTTCTTTGACAGTATTCCATTCTTACATGTAGTGTTTTAATTCCTCTTAAAATGAGCCATGAATCAAACGGTGCTAAAGTAGCGCCTGTTGATTTTTGATAAAAACGAATTCTTTCATTTGTTTTCTCCGAGTTTGTCACTACAAATCCCGCTAAAGTATCATTATGACCACCTAAATATTTCGTACCACTATGAACAACGATATCTGCTCCTAATTCGATCGGTCTAAAGAAATAAGGCGTTAAAAAAGTATTATCAACGATCACAACGATATTTCGTTCTTTGGCAATTTCAACAACCCGTTTTAAATCAGTTACCTTCATCATTGGATTTGAAGGAGTTTCAATAAATATACCTCTTGTGTTTTCTTTAATCGAATCTAGGATATTGTCAATTTCTGTTGTATCAACAAAATTATGCTCAATACCATAAGGCGAATAAATTTCTTCAAATAATCGATATGTACCACCATATAAGTCATCGGAAACAATTACATGATCGCCTTTTTTAAATAAACTAAGAACTGCAGTGACAGCAGCGTTCCCTGTTGAGAATGCTACTCCAAATTCTGCATTTTCTAATTTAGCTACTGTGTTTTCAACTTCTTCACGGGTAGGGTTTTGTAAACGAGCATAATCATATCCAGTCGATTGATGAAGCCCTTCATGTTTAAATGTTGCTGATTGATAAATTGGGTAACTTATTGCACCTGTTAATGGATCATAACCTTTACTACCATGTACTGCAACCGTCTCAATTGATTTTTGTTTCGATTTTGAAACCACATTCGTATTTGTCATATTGAAATCCTCCATTTATCAAAATAAAAAAACCACTTCCTAAAAAATAAGAAGTGGTTATGTCTCAAAATAAACATATCGTCCTTATCTTCCAGGTTTATACCTGCAGGATTTAGCACTTTCTAGTATAAAACTAGAGTTGCCGGGTTTCGTCGGGCCAGTCCCTCCACCGCTCTTGATAAGAATATTTAATTTTATAATTACAAGTATATTAATAAATCTGACAATTATCAATCATTATTTGAATTTTTTATTTTTTAATGGATTATGACCTACTTATTTCCATTCGTCTGGCATTAAGTTTTGATAAAGCATACTTTGATATCGATCATCGATTAATAATAATGTTCCTTCGTCTTCTTCAGAACGTATGACACGTCCACCAGCTTGCATTACTTTATTCATCCCAGGGAACACATATGAATAATAATAACCGTTCTTACCAACTTCATTAAAATGATCTCTTAAAATATTTCTTTCTAAACAAAGCTGTGGTAAACCTACACCGACAACTACTACCCCATTTAATCGATCACCTTTTAAATCGATTCCTTCAGAAAAGATTCCACCTAGTACAGCAAATCCAACTAGTGTTTCTGCATTATGTTGATCAAATTTGAGTAAAAAATCTTCTCGTTCCTCTTCGGTCATCCCATTTTCTTGGACAATTATTTCTACTTCGCCATACTTCTCAGTAAACAATCCAACACTTTGGCTTAAATACTGATAGGATGGGAAAAAAATTAAATAATTTCCTTTTTTAGATCTAATATTTTCATATATAGATGTTACTAATTGGTCTAATGTTTTTGAACGATCATTAAATCTTGTTGAAATCGGATTTACTTCAACCTTTAGCTGTTCTTTTAAAAATGGTGAATCAATTTTAATGGTATAATCACGTTCAATATCACCGAGCATATCTTGAAAGTATTGAAGAGGTGTTAATGTTGCTGAAAAATAAATAGTAGAATGAAATTTTTTAATCACATCATTTACAATTGTTGATGGATCAATGCAAAATAATTTCAAGTGAACTTCACTTTTGTATAATTCTAAATAAGAAACATATTTTTCATCATAGTAACTAGCAATCTTTACAAAATTTTGAGATTCAAAATATGTATCTAACAACAATTGCTTACGTTCAGGATCCTCTTCATCTGGTAGGCTTAATTCAGCAATCTCTACAAACTCTCTTATTAAATCAACAAATTCCTCATCTAATTTACCCCAGACTGACATTTCTTGATCTTGCCATTTTTTTCGAAGATTAATGAAAGATTGATTGATATGACCAACGCTCTCAACTAATGCTATATTTGATCCTTTATATTGTCTTTTTAATTCTAGAAACTTTGACTTATATAAACTCGAAGAATACATGTCTCTAGCACGATCAACTAGATTATGCGCCTCATCTATTAATAGAACTGAATTTCGCTTATGTTCATCAAATAATCTTTTAAGTGATACTCTTGGATCAAAAATATAATTCACATCACAAATAATCGCATCTGCTGTATTTGTTAAATCTAGTGAATATTCAAAAGGACAAACTGTATGTTTCCTTGCATATGCTTCAATCTTCTCTCGACTAAGCATTTTTTCATTAGATAAAATATCTAACACTGCATCATTAATTCGATCATAATAGCCATTTGCAAACTCACAATAATCCTTGTCACAAATCGTTTCTTCTTTGAAGCATATTTTATCTTTAGCAGTTAGTGATGTACATGACATACATAAACCTTGTTCAGTCATCCGGCCAAATGCTTCTTCCGCAACTGTGCGAGTGATTGTTTTAGACGTTAAATAAAATAAACGATTCGTTGTGGCTTCCCCAATTGCTTTCACTGCAGGAAAAATAGTTGAAACTGTTTTTCCAATTCCTGTTGGAGCGACAGCAAATAAATTATTTCCATCTTGAATCGATTGATAAACAGCTCCCGCTAACTTTCTTTGACCATTTCTAAATGATGGAAATGGAAATTTCAATTCTTTTATAGAATCATTCCGTTTTTCAATGTGATCGTACTTCCACTTAGCAAATGGATAATAAATTTTGATCACATCTTGAACGAACTCGTACAATCCTTCCTGAGTAAAGGCTAATAAAAACCTCTTTTTCTCTTCAGTTTGAATATTGACATAAGTTAGTTGGATCGATATTTGTTCAAGGTCTAATTCTTTACAAATCAGATACCCATAAACTTTAGCTTGTGCCCAATGGACAGGATAAGAGTTTTCATCATATAAGCTAACATCATTTGCAGTTGATTTTATTTCTTCTATTATATATTTTTCGTCCCTAAATAAGAGACCATCACAGCGACCTTCTATTTGAAATGCAAAATCTTCATATTTAATTGTTCCAGAAGTCATTCTTTCCTTACAATCTGACTCATGATATAAATTTTGAATTTTTTGATGTGCTTTTGTTCCATCTACTAATGAAACAGAATTTTGATACCCTACATCAATACTTCCGCTTTTATGAGCATACTCAACTAGCGAACGTACAGATACTTTTATCATATTTTCCATTCTGAGTACACTCCTTTTTCTTATATTTTACCACATACAGTGATCATACGTTCGGTTTATTATTTTATATTTCGAATGAACAATCTTTCAGAAAACGTCCATTAAAAGTGCATAAGAAAAAGACTGCTAAATTTAGACAGTCTCTACCTTAAAACTCTTCTCATTTATCAAAACCCTCATCAGTCAGTATTCTCTTATGTTCTTCAATAATTATTTTTTTGTTTATTATTCTAACGTCGCCAACCATTAACAATCTCATATCTTCAACAATATACTTTGCTAACTCTTCATCAGAAATGTCATCTCCAACAATATCAAGACGAAAATCCTGCCCTTGTAACCCACCACCATTCGTAAAGTCGATTTCAAAGTCGAATTGGACTCTTTTATCCATTTTTGATCCACCTTATTTAGATTTTAGTTGATTATTATATTCATATTCTAGTTGAATGAAACAATGATCTTGTGAACTTCCTGTTAGATCGTTAAACAACTGTCAACAAGAAAAGGAGTGGAAAATAACAAATCAAAAAATTACCAATATATAAAACCTGTACCTTGAGATTATAATGATATGATCGATACAGGTTATTTACATGTGTCTTATCCTAATAAATCATGTGTAAATTTTAAAAAAGAATACTAGTTTGGAATAAATACTTCAACCTCATTTGATAATATAGAAGTATCCCATGGATGCCAAAAATAAGTTTTCCCGTCAAATTGCATATCAAACTGGTAAGCTATTGGCTCGCCTGTAAATAAAATAATATCGTAATATGTTGGGTCACCTTTTGTTGTCTCAGGTATGAAGTTTGTATTTTCTTTACTACTACTTAATATTTTTAGGAAAGCATCTAATTTGTCTCTATCTTTTATCTCCGTTATCATTTTCGATTTAGGTGCATACCCTTGAAAGATTTTGATCGCATTCACTTTTTCAATTGGTACATTCTTAAAATGCCATCGATAGTCAATTTTATCTCTCGCATAATAAACGCTATAACCGTTTATTGCACTCTGATCTTTTAATGCTAGTAAATCAGAGTTTCCTTTAATTGAATAAATCTCTGTTCCTTTCTCGTGAAATGCAGCATCTCCATTTTTGATCTTGTACCCCGAATTCGTGACATTGTCTGCTACTTTAAACTTTACTTCTCCTATTTTTTTACCTATGAACTGCTCATCAGCTAAAATGCCTGAATTGATTCCGTCGTACTCTATTCCATCCCACTTTACGAAGTCAACCCACTCGATGATTGACTGACCACCAAGTAAGTTAGTGCGACATCCTACTAAGAGGAATAGCAATAAGATAAATAATACTAAAAGCTTATTTAATCGTCTCATCAGTACCCCCTCAATTATAAAGCTAATCACTTACCTTCATTTTATGATTCTTTTTTACAGTCAATTAATGATTACCATCAATTTGTAGTACAAATAATGTATGCGTACACAAGATAAGTTAAACTTTCTCCCTAATTTTACACGCCTATGAAGTAAAAAATGAAAATGCAGTTTTTAAATCAATATCATCTTCTAAATGCTTTGGACTCCATGGAATATATATATCTGGTTGAATACCTATTCCTGTCATTCCTTCCCCTTTGTCAATTCGCGATAGTCGGGAAGTAGGATACAGTAATTCAAATTCGTTGTTCCATTTCATACTAACTAAATTGGTATAATCGTTTAATCCCTTTGTCGGTCTTCCAATTACGGTTACCTTGCTAGATTGCTTACAAATCTCTACAAAAGAGTCTCCTGAACTACCACACATACAATCTGTTAATATAACAATCTTATTGGGTGTTTTTTTCCCTTTGAAAATAGTCGTAGGAAACAGTTCTTCTAAATTAAATTCTACAAACCCTTTTCCTTTATTTCTTTCCCATTCTTTTCTAATTACTTTTAAAAATAATAGTGTTTGTTTATCTTGATTATTTTCTATGTCTTTATCAAGTTCGACCAATTGGCGTTCAGTGTTTTCATTCGTACAATTGAATAGCATCTTATCTTCTGGATCTTCCAGATCTACCCCTTCTTCAGGCATCAAATAAGAAAGAAGTGGATAAAAACTTGTGTCACTTCCTCCATAATTTGTTCGAACATCGATAATCCAATACTCAGTTGATTCTAGTAAAATATGATTTTCTTTTAACATGTTTGAAATTGCTTCAGGATCCATAAAATCTGTAATCGTCATCTGTAATATATTCTCTGTTAATGAGCTAACTGAATATGTAGGATAATAAGGAGATTTTTCATATAAGTTAAATTGAAAAATGCTTTGGTTTCCATTTAAATCTTCTATTTCTCCATAATTATATAAAGAAAAGATGGGCGTCCAATTTTCCCGTTCCGAAGATTCTTCGAACAACACTCTTTTATGTAGTTCAACCAATTCAGGAACTGTTAAGCCTTCTAAAGATTTGAAGAACATACCACATTTCAACCTATTTTCACTACTAACCTTAGTCACATATAATCTATCTTCATATCGACGCACTTGAAATCCATGTTCCTTTTTTCTAGTTTTAACTGAATCAATCTGTAAAAAGTATATATGCTGATCTTTTAAATCTAATAAATAATCCTTAACAATCTCAGCAAACGAATCCTTTGTTAGTTTATTACTCACTTTTAAATCTTTAATTTTCTGTAAAAAGTAATTAGGATTATCCCAACCTTTTTTGTCTTTAAAACCAGAATAATCATAATGCATAATATGTACAATTTCTTTAAAAATAGACTCCATCTAATTCACCCCATAAACATAAAAACATTCTATTAGTAGGATTCTACTTTTATCCATTTTTTTCCTTTTTGTTTAACTAACAGGTAGCACAATAAAAAAAGACTAAGATTAGTAGTGTAAACCAAGGCATTGGTGTTAGCACTACTATTTTTTATATAGTAGAAGTGAAGAATATGTCGGGTAGTCTATGGAATCTTTGAATCCGTAATAAAAACTGACCTACTTCACTTACCTTATTTGAATCGTTGGATTTCATAAGGATGTGTTTTATATAGAGAAAAAAAGTAAAGAAGTAAGAATTTCTGATATGACGAATACAAAGAGAATAGTTATGCAAGAATTGGAGTCGTCGAACTTTTTAAATGAACATGGAGTTACTATAGCGAAGATAGAAATGACTTTAGATACTGAAAATATTTTATTAAACTGAAAAAGAACAGCCATTGGCTGCTCTCGCTATTCAACGAACGATTTCGTTTGTTCCTTACCGTTATTTGATCATTTTACTTCTACCAGTCTATCTAACCATTCATTAATAAGGTTGTTAAATAAAACTTCTTGCTCAATTTGCAGATTGTGCCCAGCTTTGTCTAATATTGCGAAAGTAGCACGTGGAAAATTGTTCAATAGATTAAATGCATCTTTGTATCCAACGACTGAATCTTGTAATCCTAAAAGAAAAACACTTGGAGATTCGAACGATTCCGAGTCGACATCAAATTGGAAACCGTATCTTTGCCTTATTTTAGACAAGAATTGCTGATCGGCAATTGAACAACCACTTACCACCTCATTTTTATAGCGTTGCCAAGTATTCTTATCTAATACAACATTATTCGAACGAAAATCTTCTCTCTCATCCTCACTTAACTTATGTAAAAACTCTTCATCTTCAATGATAACAACATGCTCTGATAATGACCTTTTTTCCATTTCTGGAATGATCATTGGACAGATGAAGGCCACCCCATCTACTTTATCTTTTCTTTTGGCTATAACCCCTCTTGATAAGTAACCTCCATATGATTCACCAACCAACAAGAAAGATTGACCGGGTATAAGCGTATCAATAAACTTAATAACTATATCCAACATATCATCGGTACTGTTGACGGTTTTACTTCCTACTGTTTCACCCATTCCTGGTAAGTCTAAATAGATCCTTTTATACCCCTCTCTTTTAGTGAAGATAGGTTCCATACACCCCTTCATTAATCTTAAATCTGGAGTAAAGCCATGAATCATGACTACAGGTTTTCCTTCTCCTATCATTTCAAAGTTTATTTCTAAATCATTAATTGACAATTTAGGCATCTAAAAATCCTCACCTTCGATTATTAATATTTGCATTCAAGCTCGGGCATTTTTCCAGGATTGCATCATAAAAAAGGCTGCCCATCCTACCTTACAAATCTTAATCTTTTGTTTATAATCTATTAAACTAACAAACACTCTAACTCTTTAACCTTTACTTTTATATATTTAATAAATTTTCTCTTTTGAGTCCATTTTAAATCTTCTAACTTTTCAGTAGTATCTTAATTTTAATTCTATACAATAGTGAAAGAT
>NZ_JBALMS010000034.1:0-5598 GCF_036962205.1 Bacillus sp. JJ664
TATACTACTAGTGAGGATTGAATCCTGTATTGTACAGGGCTCGATCCTTTTAATTTCGTCTTAATTCGTTTGTGATTGTAATAATGAATGTATTTTTCTAATTCTAAAGTGAAATGTTTTACACTGCAAAATTCGTTAAGATATAATAATTCAGACTTTAATAAACCAAAGAAGTTTTTCATAACTGAGTGAACCCTTACCTTGTAAATACTCATTAACAACTGTAATCTTTTGATCAAATGTTAATTTGGCCATAAAAAAACTACACCTCCGACTGTTAGTTGTGTCTAACAATCGGGGTGCAGTTCATACTGTGGCTTTTTTCTTTTTCTTTATTTAATGAAAATATGAATAAAGAAAGGACAGATCAATGAAGCAAAAATCGCGCTCAATGTCATTGTGATTGAGCTGATTGCTTGTTCAACCTCCCCATATTCAGCTGCTTTTGTAGTACCAATCCCATGTGAGGCTAGGCCGTATCCTACACCGATCGCTATTGGATGATCAATTTTAAGAAGTGATAGTATATAAGGTCCAAAGATTGCTCCCGAGATCCCTGCAATCATGACATACACTACAGTGAGAGAAGGGATTCCGCCAATAATTGAAGTAATGCCCATTGCAACTGGAGTCGTGACAGATTTAGCTGCTAAAGATAAAATGACACTTTCCTTTAACCCTAACCAGATCGACAAACAAACACCCGAAATGAAACCAATAATAGTTCCAGAAAATACACTGATAAAAATAGTTAAAAAATGAGTCTTTAAACGTTTTTTATGCTCGAATAACGGGTACGCAAATGATACGACTGCAGGTCCTAGTATCATATTAATCCATTTACCACCATTCATATAACTATCATATGAAATGTTAAAACTACTTAAAATAAGAATGATGACAAAGGTAGAAGTCGTAATAGGGACAAGTAAAGGAAAAGAAACATGTGAATATAGTTTTTTTGCTAATAAGTATAAAATGATTGTGATCGCGATAAACAGTATACTATTTGCCATTCAATTCACTCCTTACTAGCTGTTCCTTATTCTGCTCTTTTCGAGATGAAAGAAAGTAACTTAATGTAGTGGAAAAAACCATTGTTACGATTGTACTGATTAAGACAATCACAATTGAAATGAGTCCAGAACCATTTAATAAAGAAGAATACTGAATAATACCTACTGTAGCTGGAATGAAAAATAACGTTAAATGCTTGTTTAAGAAATTGCTTCCTTCTCGAACCCACTTCTCTTTAAAAATAGGGATATTCAATAAGCAAAATAATATAAACATGCCAATTATGCTACCTGGGATCATTAAATGAAACTTGTTTTGTATAGTACTGCCGATAAAGTTTAAACAGTAAAGGAAACCGATTTGAACGATTATATAAGCATATTTCATATTCAACATCCTTTTTTGCCTAATTTGTTCTATGAAAATAATAATCTTTATATTGTACATTAAAAGACATGGAATTGTAACAATTTAGTCTTGCCTTAAAAAAATGCATGATTACTAAAAACGGTTTATAATAGATTTATTAAAACATATAAGGGAAGTTGTAAAAATGAATTCTTTTGTCGCTTTTGATTTTGAAACTGCCAATTATAATCGTCATAGTATTTGTGCGGCGGGTTTTGTATTTGTTGAAAATGGGGTCATTGTTGATCAAGTCTACTCGTTAATAAATCCTGAAGAAGAATTTTATTCTATGAATATTTCAATTCATGGAATCAGACCACGTGATGTAGAAGATGCTCCCACTTTCCCAGAATTTTATCGTTCAATACAAGATAAACTGTCAGGAAAGACGCTAGTTGCGCATAACTTACCATTTGATGGATACGCATTAAAAGATAATTTATCTCGATATGGTATTCCGTCTGTTGAGAATAATTTATTATGCTCATTGCAATTAGCTAAAAAAGTTTTACCGAAACAAAGTCGTTATTCATTAGACGTTCTATCTAATCAATTTGGGATTATGTTAGAAAACCATCACCATGCTTTAGCTGATGCAGAAGCATGTGCACGAATTTTCATACATCTTACGAAGAGAAATGAAATCATTAGCTTGGAAGATTTATATGAAAAAACGAGTATTTATTTTGGGCATATTAACCATTTTGAGTATAGATCATCACTTGTGAAACCGAAGAAACGAAAATTGGAGAAGAAAGTATGAAATTTATATCTTGGAACGTAAATGGAATTAGAGCTTGTGTACAAAAGGGATTTCTCGATTATTTTAAAGAACAAGATGCTGATATATTTTGTATTCAAGAAACGAAATGCCAAGAAGATCAGATTACGCTAGATTTTGAAGGATATCATCAGTATTGGCATTCTGCTATAAAAAAAGGATATTCTGGAACTGCAATTTTTTCTAAACACAAACCTCTAAATGTATATTATGGTTTTAATGGAAAAGAAGAAGACATCGAAGGACGTGTATTAACGTTAGAATTCGATACATTTTATATGGTTAATGTTTATACACCTAATTCTCAAAGAGATTTAGCTCGACTACCTTTTCGTTTAAGCTGGGAAGATGAGTTTAGTGGTTATTTAAAAAAACTTGATGCTCATAAACCCGTGATATTATGTGGTGATCTGAATGTTGCACATCATGAAATTGACCTTGCCAACCCAAAATCTAATAGTAAAAATTCAGGTTTCACACAAGAAGAACGCGGTAAAATGACAACACTTCTTGATAATGGTTTTACTGATTCATTCCGATATATGAATCCAACAAAAGAAGGATCATATACTTGGTGGTCATATATGAATAAAGTTAGAGAAAGAAACATCGGTTGGCGAATTGACTATTTTATCATTTCGAATAGACTTCAAACTAATTTGAAAAATTCAGAAATACATTCAAATATAATGGGAAGTGATCATTGTCCTATTATATTAACTTTAGACGATCATCTAATTAAATAAGTTGTACACTTTATAGGAAAGCTCATATTTTATATAGAGCTTTTTTTTATGGCTTAAATGATGTCTGATCAATTGCATGATTCACATCATTGTCCAGGAAGCTCAGCACACTCCCTACTTAAAAGTTAACATCAAGGAGTGGGGTATCAACAAAACTTTTTATCAAGGCCAATTAAAAGTAAGTCTTGCAATACAAGAACAAGGAAAAACGATAAATATATCGAAGTTAACGATAAGGTGGTCTAAAAATGAGTTATAAATGGATAGAATGGGCAATGAAAATTCAATCGATTTCAAAAAATGGATTAGCTTTCTCTAAAGATGTATTTGATATTGAGCGATACGAGCAATTACAACAACTGAGTGCTGAAATTTTGTCTGAATATAGTGAGTTAGAAATGGAATCAGTACTAAATTTATTTCATCATGAAAAGGGATACCAAACGCCAAAAGTAGATGTGAGAGGGGTTGTATTTAAAGACAATCAAATCTTACTAGTACGAGAAAAACATGACAATAAATGGTCCTTGCCTGGTGGATTTTGTGATGTCGGTTTATCTTCTTCTGAAAATATTGTAAAAGAAATAAAAGAAGAATCAGGGTATGAAGTAAAAGCAAAAAAATTGCTTGCCGTACTTGATATGAATAAACATCCACATCCACCTCAAGCCTATCATTACTATAAAATATTTATTCAATGTGACATAATAGGCGGAGAACCAAAAATAGGAATTGAAACACAAGAAATAGATTTTTTTGCAGAACATGCTTTGCCAAAACTATCATTAAGTAGAGTAACAGAATCTCAAATTCGTTTACTCTTTGAATATTTGAGTGATCCAAATAAAGAAACCGTATTTGATTAAAAGGAGACAGAATTTGAATAGTTATACGTCAATATTTAAAGAATTAGAAAATGAAATGAAAAAGGAACGGATTTCAGCATGTGTTATTTATAAGGAAAGTGAAATTCCATTTCAATATTATAAAAACATAAAGAGTGAGTCTAAGTTATTTAAGATTAACTCAGTAACAAAAAGTATTTTATCAATTTTAATTGGTATCGCAATTGATAAAGGAATCATTGAGAGTGTACAAACGCCGATTTCAATGTATTTCCCAACGATTGATCCAGGTAAGAAAGATATTACGATTGAACATTTGTTAACAATGACTGCTGGTTATGAATGGCCCGAATGGGGAGCATGGAATGGAAGACCATTTCCAATGATTAATAGTATGGACTGGGTTAATTATATTTTAGAGAAAAAAATCGTTGCTAACCCCGGCGAAAAAATGAACTATGATTCTGGGGCTTCACAACTTTTAAGCGCAATTTTACAAAAAGCAACTAAAAGTAAAGTATCAGTTTTTGCAGAGAACATGCTATTTAAGCCTTTAGGAATTCATGAATATCTTTGGCATGAAGATTCAAAGGGAATTAATATTGGTGGATTTGGATTAAGTCTGGCAACAAAAGATATGTTAAAAATAGGGATTTTAATGATGCAAAAAGGTGTATGGTTAGGAAAACAAGTGGTTTCTAGCGACTGGGTAGAGCAATCAACAACTGCGAAATATCATACGTATGATAATGTTGGTTCATATGGATATCACTGGTGGGTTTTATTAAACAATGAACTTAAAATAAACAATCCTCCAATTTTTTTTGCAATGGGATATGGAGGACAATATATTATCGTTTCACCTGAGCAAAAAATAGTGGTTGCATTTAATTGCGCAAAGTATATTGACTCATTTATACCTTTAAAGTTATTCCGGAAATATTTCCAGTAATAAGATTAATACGTATTAGTTTTAATAGGAAAAAGAAAACTAATTTTTTTATGAAAATATTGGAAATAGGAATTTGCACCATAAATGTCGAATTAATGTAAATGTAAAGAAATTAGCCTAATGTTGAATTGTTCTTTGAAAGGATGACTTCAAATGTTTTTAGTAAGAGAAGATTTTACAACGTTTATTAAAAAATATCCAATCATTACGTTTATGGTTAGTCTCTGTTCAATATTAGCATTACTAACTACAGCGGCCGGGGGATATTCTACTGAAAATATTTTAAAATTTGGTGGATATCAGTACGATTTAGTGCAACAAGGTGAATTTTGGAGACTTTTAACATATGCATTTATGCATGGTAACTACACACATTTTTTTATGAATATGACTTTCATGATTATTCTTGGAAGACCTCTTGAAAGTGCGCTAGGTTCTGTTAAATTTTTATTCTTTTATCTGATAGCTGCTTTGTTAACAGGAATCATACTTCATTTAGTTTATTCATCAAATATTGTTAGTTCAGGATCCTCAGGAGTTGGATATGGCTTTTTAGGAATTTATCTTTTCATCATCTTATTTCGTAAGAATATGCTTTTACTTGATGATCGAAAATTTATCTTAACATTTATTGCAATCGGCTTAATTTCTTCATTTATTATTCCTTCCTCTAGCTTAACAGGACATTTAACTGGACTGGTGATAGGGTTTATGATTTCCCCATTTCTATTAAATAAAACATCGACATTTGAGCATTCATTGAATGTATAAAAGTAAAAAAGACTAAATATTTGAATTATTAGAATTCAAAAAAACAAATGGGTTAAAGTGATATTTAACTCATTTGTT
>NZ_JBALMS010000034.1:5655-7237 GCF_036962205.1 Bacillus sp. JJ664
CTTTTACTTATTAAAAGTCAAAAACATCTGTTATACGATCAGCTTTTTGTCGATTTCTACATAATTGATAAATTTGTTGAAAGAAAGTCTCAACACTTTCTTTTGTTTCAGGTAATGGGATTTCAACGAAAAGGGAACCAAATACTTGTTTAAAATAAGCTTTTCGTTCAGCGTTTTTACCGTCACGTTTAAGAGGATTATACTTCCAAACTAAGTGGTCTTTTCCATTTGAATTTTTTACTTCTCTAATTTCGGCCGCAGTCGTTGATTTATTACCTACGTAAATAACAAGATAAAACTGATCATTTCGATGCCAATCGATTAATAATAAATAATAATTTTCTTCCTCAATTTTTTGTAAATGATAAGCTGCAATAACAGGCTTGCCATTAGCCCATTGCTGAAAATTTATTAATGTATTGAAATTCGTTTCAATTTTTTGGATTTCATATAATGACTGATTTGATTTCATCCAATAATCGATTTGGTTAGCGATATGTGTTGCAATTTGTTTATCCATACAAATACCTCATCTTATATTTATCTTTTCATTTTATCAATATGATCATCATTAGAAAAGTTTGAATTCAATCTTGATTAATTGTCTTCAATTCATTGAAACATTTACCATCAATAAAATATTAACGATTAATCCATATTATTAATGATTATTGATGTGGAGGGAGGAAATAAAATATGGCACGTGGGAAACATTTTAATCATAAGAAACAAGGTCATGAACCTACGCATCCACAAGGTTCACTTGTAGAACCAGAGGATCGTAAACACGAAGATCGTGAAGAAGACTATATTGTTACAGAAGAAGCGTTTAAAAACAGAATTCAGTAAACAAATAAGATTAATTTAATGCGGTTAAATTACAATAAAATCAAAAATGGTAACTAATTCATTATTAGTTGCCACTTTTTATGTTTAAATTTCTTGATAAAATAAAAACCCAAATTAGCTTAATGCGTATATATTGTTCATTTAATAACAAAAAAAAACAACGTTATTTCACGTTGTTTTCTTAATCTATATTTTACTGATGGCTAATCCAACTAACCCATAAGTTTGAAACATCACTTGCAATTAGTGAGTAATCTGAGGACCTCTTTAGGTTTAATGGTTTTCCATTTTTTGAAAATTTGATGATTGTAGTTTGATTCCCTACACTAGCTCCTGCAATAACCCCTTTTGAAGCTAATGTTTCATCAGGACTTACATTTATTGAAATGACCGGTGTAACAGATTCAGTTGCAATTTCTAAATTCCCTGAACTATTAATTTTAACACTTTTAATTCCAACACTGTGATGGCTACTATTTACATGAAGATATACGCCTTTAGTTCCTAATCTAATTACTCCGCCTCGTTGAACAATATTCGCTTTTGTAACTTGAGTACTAGAAAGAGCATAACTTGAACCTGTAGCCGATTCTCTAGCGATAATAAAAACTAGAATAAAACTACTCGTTAATAAAATATACTTAAACGCTTTAGTAAAGAAAAAACCTTTCATGATGAAATCTCCTAGATGAAATATTATTGGGTCTTATGTAATGAGTCATTTGTCATAAGA
>NZ_JBALMS010000035.1:0-7434 GCF_036962205.1 Bacillus sp. JJ664
GGGACTATGCTCACATAAAAGATGAGTTTATTTATTTAAACATTTATACTATAAATGAAAATTAAAAAAAGTAATGAAAGGATTATTTATGAATAGTAGAGTCATTATCAATCTTGTGATCGTTACCTTTTTCTTTTTATTGATAAATTTTTATTTAGGAATTCACGGTTGGATTTATATAGACACAATATCAAAGCACGAGTTACATACAGTTGGTAAACTAATATATTGCTCCATCTTTTGGTTGATTACGTTTTCCTATATTTTATCAAGAGTATTTAAAAAGCATCTCCAAAGATCTATTTTTAAGTTTTTACATCATATAGGTGCATACTGGCTAGCTGTTATTTACTATTTAATCTTTATACTGCTGATTTCTGATTTAATCGGTTGGTTGTTGTTAGCATTTACGCCTCTCTCTTCTGAGAAACTAATCATTAGTTTAGGGACGATTGTCATACTCTCTATTGTTTTTCTCATTGTAAAAGGCAGAAGAAATGCATTGAATACACAATTCATCCATTATGATATTCAAGTAGAAAAACCAAATTTATACTCGAAAGAACTTTCAATTGTTTTAGTTTCCGATTTACATTTAAGTACACTCGTAACAAATAAAAGGTTAGCGTTTTTAATCGATGAGATAAATAAACTTTCACCTGACCTAGTTTTGATCGCAGGCGATATCATCGATGAAGATATTACGCCATTTGTTGAAGAAAATATGGTTGAGACTTTTAAAAAATTAAAACCAACAATAGGAACTTACGCTGTTCCTGGAAATCATGATTATTACGGTGGCCATTTAGATTTACTTGTTGATCATTTAAATGATGCAGGGATTCATACTCTTTTAGACGAAAAAGTACTAGTTGAAAATAGCTTTTATATCGTTGGCCGAAAAGACTTAGCAAGTAAAAAAAGACTAGAATTACATGATTTATTAAAAGATATAGAGCATACAAAACCAATTATCTTATTAGATCACCAGCCTTATCGATTAGATATTCCAACAAACTTAGGCGTAGATCTACAAGTATCAGGTCATACGCATCGCGGACAATTTAAACCAAATCACCTCATTACACGTAAGCTATACGAATTAGATTGGGGATATTTGCAGAAAGATCTATCTCACTTTGTCGTTTCATCTGGATTTGGTACATGGGGTCCACCAATTCGTACAGGTAATCCTTCTGAAATTGTCACAATTAACGTTACTTTTCAAGAGAGTAGTAATTGAAAAAAAGTCTGAATATCTGAGTTGTTGTACTTTATCTTCAAACTGAAAGCACCCTTAAAAAGGTGCTTTTTTCGTTTTTATATAAACAAGAAAATGTATCTTTTCATTTGGAAGAATTATGAGAATTTTCTTAGCTCATTCATTGAAGTAATTCATAATAACCAGTTGGCTAGGAACATAATTTAATAAAAATATTACAATTTTCTTATAAACTACATTATTTTTAACTATAAATAATATTCTGAAAAGTGTAAAATGTTATGGTATGAGTTTCTATCTTAGAATGGAGATTAAATGATGAAAAATACAGAGTACTACAATAATAGAAGTCGTCGAATTTATATTATCTTCATGACTACAATTGTTACACTGCTTACAATCGGAATAATTCTGTCTCCATTAACATTTAAGGAGCAACCGATCGAGCTTATTACTCAAGTTATCTTAATGTGTATTGTCATTTATGCTTTAATAAACTTTGTTAAAACAGACAATAGCTTTTCAAAGGTTCTATTCACAACAATCGCTTCTTTATACGTATACATAAAATTTTGGACCTACCCTGAAACTTCAACAATGTATAGTTTTGTGGCGATTATTCCTATTTTTACAATATTTTTATATAATCGTGCTGCCTTTTATATCGGTTGGATACTAAATGTAATCATTGGTCCAACATTTGTTCTTTTAATCACTTTTACAAGTTTAAAAGATCGATTTACTTATATTGCCCTCGATCCAGTTGGAAATATCTTAGAGTTTTTAGCAATTCAGTTCATACTTTTATTTGTATTCTTGCAAACTGAAACAAAAGTTATTGAATTAGAAACTTATCACAATGAAATTCAACAAGCGAAGCAACTAAATTCAATCGGTCAACTAGCCGCAACAATCGCTCATGAAATTCGTAATCCAATTACGGTTGTTAAGGGCTTTGTTCAGCTTTTACAAAAAAATAAATCAATGACTTCCGATGACCAATTCTATATTGAAACAATGCTAAAAGAATTAGAATACGCTCAAATTATCATCAATGATTATTTATCTCTTGCAAAGCCACAAACCGAAACAATTCAAAAAGTAGAAATAAACCAAGAAATACTTAATATCACAGATTTATTGGCTTCAATGGCAAATAGCCAAAATATAGGGTTTCAGCTAAATTTAAAAGAGATCCTTTACACAAAAATAAATCCAATAGAGTTTAAACAAGTTCTTGTAAACTTAGTTAAAAATGCAATTGAATCAATGATCGAGCCTGGTTATATTACAATTAACATAACCCGCGAAAATGACTATGCTCTTATTGAGATGATTGATACTGGAATTGGGATGTCACCTGAAACGATTGAAAAACTCGGAACTCCATTTTATTCTTTAAAAGAAAGAGGAACTGGCATCGGTTTAACAGTTTGTTATAATATCATTGAAAAATTCAAAGGTAATATCGAGGTTTATAGTAAAGAAGGTAAAGGAACTACTTTTAGAATCTACCTACCTATTCATATTCTTGAATAACATCAAAAAAGCTCACTAAATAGTGAGCTTTCAGTTTGTAGACAAAGTACAAAAACTAAGCTTAGAAATCCTTCGCCACTTGTGTTGCTTTTTGAATTGCTTGCTCTTTAATTTCTGCAGCACGATCAGGGAATGCATTTTGACCTTCTACAAAAATACCATTAAAGTCAGTAATACCGAAGAAACTCATAATAACACCAATATATCTGTGCCCCATCTCCATACCAGCAGCAGGACCTTCTGAATACACCCCACCACTAGCTTGAATATGTAATGCTTTTTTACCGCCTAATAATCCTTGAGGACCATTTTCTGTATATTTAAATGTTTTTCCAGCCACGCATACCGCATCAATATAGCTTTTCATAACTGGTGGAAAAGAGAAATTCCACATTGGCGTTACAAATACATATTTATCTGCCTCAACGAATTGAGTTACAATTTCATTCAATCTTCCAACTTTTGATTGTTCTCCAGTGGACAATGTATCAAATCCTCCGCCAGATTGAAGTTTTCCCCAACCAGAAAATACTTCTGCATCGATATTTGGAATTTGTTCATTATAAAGATCGATATGTACTACTTGATCATCAGGATGAGATGCTTTATAGCTGTCGATAAATGCACTCCCAACTGCCATACTGTATGATGTAGTCTTGTCATGCGGATGTGCTGTGATATACAAAACTGTTGCCATATAAATTTCCACCTTCCAAATTTTTTAAGTTATCAAAAGCAAATGAAAAACACTATACTATCTTTTGCATAAATTAAAAATTCGATACTTCATTGATGCAAAAAAACCTTATCTCTTTAACTAAGAGATAAGGTTTTAGTCACTAACATTTTATTTTTTAAAGATACCAAATGGCTTACCAACTGGTAAAAACTCTCTACCAAAATGAACATTTAATACCGCAGCTGCTGAACCATAAAATGACATAATTGCAATACCTAATTCACTATATGCTGCAAAAGTATGTGTTGCATGTTCCATAATGCCTAAAGTGCTTAATGAAAGTCCGATAAATAAACAATCAATCAGTACAAAAATAATAAATAATACTTTATGAGTTTCCATTGCACCAATCGTCATAAAGATAGAGAAAATTAAATAACCAATAAATGCAAAACCTAATTGTCTAACATCAGCTGCTTTCGCTAATGTTTCACCAAAGCATCCTAATTGGATTAACCAAGTAGTACCTACTGCAAGCCAGAAGAATGCATAGCCACCAAATGCAGTTGCTCCAAATGTATTATTATGTTTAAAATCTTGAATACTCGCAAATAGTTGTGCAATCGCACCTAAAAATATCGCCCATGGTAAAACTAAAGAAACACCATCGGTAATGCCTAACTTTTGTGTTGAAGCTACTAACGTAACCATTGCTAATCCAAATAAACCAATTGCTGACGGATCAGCTGTTGTTATTTTAACTTGCTGAATATCTTTCATTAATGTAAATCCTCCTAAATTTTTAAACAGACTAAACTATACTACTATAAAAAATGTGATATTAATATAATTATTTTCAAAACTGAACAATTCAATAAAAAAAAGCACTTCTTTTTAAAAAAAGAAAGCGCTTTGCATAATTATTTCTTATGTCTTGTGGCATATCCACATCTTTTACATAAATCTTCAACTGCACATCTTCTAGAAAATCCATCATAAATTGCTCTTGCACGTTCAGAATTTAATATATCCTCTAGAGACGATTCATAAATATTACCTAATGGGATTTTCCCTTCACTGTCTAGACAACAAGGTACTACAGTCCCGTCCACCAATACGCCAATTTGGTCTCTTAAGCCATAACAGAAAACATTTTCATCAATAATATCATTACCCATATCTGGCCATTGGAATTTTTCAGCCATATTTAAATACACATTATTACGTAATTTAATATTATGAGTTTCCTGTAATCTTTCACTTAATGAAAAATCAAGGTTTAATTTCTCTTCTAACAAATTTAGGATATCGATATTTAAAGTGTTACTTGCTTTTAATTCTTCGCTATCCATATTCCATAATCTGATCGCACAAATCATATCACTTTTTTCATTTGCTTCATTAATGAAATTTGTAATGTTTTCTACATAATCATGCAAATCTTTTGTTAAATCATTTGCCTCAAAGCTGTGAAGTGAGAAATTGATTTGTCTTAATCCTTTAGATTCAATTAGTAAATCTTTTACTTTATTAATTAATGTACCATTTGTCGTTAAATTAACTTTCAGACCATTCTCATGGCTAATATCTAAAAATCGTCCTAGTTGCTTATTTAAAAACGGCTCACCCATCAAATGAAAATAAATATGATCTGTATATGGTTTGACTGAATTAACAACATGTGTAAATGCTTTTTCATCCAAAAACTTTAAAGGGCGTTCTAACGTCGGGCTTGGACAAAAATTACATTTTAAATTACAAATATTTGTAATCTCTATATAAACCTTCTTAAATTTTCTCATTGAACTCTCCTACTATTTGTTGATTATTTATCTATATTCACAAATCTTTTACTATCGTATAAAAACATCATACATTCTATCATACTACATTCTAATAAATATTGATAATTGAACACACTGCACAATTTTTGCCAAACGAACAGATTTAAGTAAAAGGGCTCATTTTTACTGACTTATACATTATTTAATATACAAAATGAGGATGTTTTCAAAGTAAACACACCGGATGTATCATCAAAGTACGGGTGCTATTTCCTTTTTGTCGTGTTTATACTATAAATTTATAAATGGAAAATAATTCTTATGTATTAACGGTCGTTCTTCACTAGTTTTCCTGAAAAAAAATCGACAAATTACATACTATTACTTCTTTAACGCAAAAAATGAGCCCATAAAGAGGACTCATTCGAGGTAATAGATATTATATTGAAATATTTATAATATGGTATCAAGCCTATTTTAGTAAAAATTGATATAATACGTTGTCACTTTCACCTTCGTAATATTCAACATCTAGATAATAACTACCTTTTGCTAGTTTCAGCTCACCAAGTTTTACAATTGATTCGTTACCTTTTTTAGTTGTATACGTTTTAACGACTCTGCCTTTACTATTGATCACATGAATCTTAAATGCAGTCTTTTCAAGGCGATTAAAATAAACACTTACATACTTAGTCGTTGAAGCGTAAAACTTAAATATATCTTTATCTGCTTTTTCAGTTAATAGCCCGTGATATTGTATATTTGAACTAATTGAATTTGCTTGTTTAAGCGTGTTATTTGATTCTTTTTCAAATTTTATACTTTCAATAAACATTGTCACAAATTCGTATTTCTCATTAGAATAAACTCTACTATCACCTGAAACGGAAATATAATATGTTCCTGGCTTTAACTGTTTCGTAAATATAGATGAAAACGAGTATTGATCGTTTGCTTTTACAACCTTTGCTGCAATCAATCGTCCTTTTTCATCTAACAGTCTGTAATTTAGATCTGATTTAACTGCAGCAGTACCTTTTATATTAACCAAACCTACATTGTTTGTTTTAAAACGAAATAAGTCACTCGTATCTAATTGATCGGTATAGCCGAGATAGTACTGTCCTATTTTAATCGGTGTCGCTGTTTCGATTGTGTTATTTGTTTCATACTCCACGTCATCACCATAAAAACGCGTCACATGTAATTGGTAAGGTAATTCTGTACCTGTTCCTTCATAGACAAAAACCTTGATATAATAATTTCCTTTTACTAAGCCCTGGCCAAATAAATCCTCTACTTTAACACCTTTATCCGCATAGTATGTTTCATATTCCATACCAGTTGCATCGTATAAGGTAACACCGATTTCTACTGAAGGATTTTGTTGCATACTAAAATACAATTCACCATTTTTTTGCATGTTGATTGAATAGTATTTTGCATCTCCTTGTTGATTTAAAACCCCGGATGTATATGACTCTGACAATTCATCTGAACTGTCAAAACTTAGTGGAATAGCGTTTAAAAATGTATCTGTATAGATTGATTCTGCTTTCGTCCAGCCAGAATTTACGCTGAAAAAAATAAAAAGTGCAATGATTAATGCGATTATTTTTTTTAACACTTTTATTCCCCCTGAGTTTCACTTACTTTTTTTAAAAATTGGATTGTATCTTGAAATATTTGGATAAAACTTATTCAAAAATAATAACGGATAAAAATAGATAATCTTAATGATTTTTCAATAAAAATCTTTCGACAAACACATGTTTTTTCAAATGTTTTCGTGGAAAAGTTTTACAATGGTCACATTTAATTCAAATAAAATATGTTGACAGGTATTTGCAAATTGTAATATTATTTGTTCATCGCAAAACAAAAACTAGTTTGATTTTTTAACTGCAGCAGTTGATAAAATTTTTATAATATAAACTATTTAAAGCAATGATGAGAAATAGTAAAAATATTAAGTTCTTAAACAGAGAGTTCCCGGTTGGTGCGAGGGGCATAAGACAATATTTTGAACACATCTCTGAGCTGAGCACCGAACCCTTTTTAGGTAGTAGACTGTTTCCGGAATCCTTTGCACCCGTTATCGTGCTAGAGTGTACGCATTCAAATGCTGTACTCGAAGAGGTTGGTATCGTGAGGTATCAATAAATTAGAGGTGGAACCACGTGAGTAATACTCCCGTCCTCTAGCTA
>NZ_JBALMS010000035.1:7487-70878 GCF_036962205.1 Bacillus sp. JJ664
TAGCTAGAGGACGGGAGTTTTTTGTTTATATAAATAAATACTATTTTAAGGAGAGAGAAAAATGAAAAACAAATATATAACAGCAATAATCATGCTTATGATATCAATTTTAATCGTATCAGGTTGTGGTAAAGAAAAAAGAAATGCAAATGAAGTAATCCTTGGTTTAGACGATACTTTTGTACCAATGGGTTTTAAAGATGATCAAGGTAAATTTGTAGGGTTTGATATTGATTTAGCAAAAGAAGTATTTAAACGCGAAAATATGAAAGTAACATTCCAACCAATTGATTGGTCAATGAAAGAAACTGAATTAATCTCTGGTAATATCGATACAATTTGGAATGGTTATTCAATTACTGACGAACGAAAGAAAAAAGTTAACTTCTCAAAAGCTTACTTAAGTAATCGACAAGTCATTATCACACTAGCAAATTCAAGTATTCAATCTAAATCAGATCTAAAAGGTCAAATTGTCGGGATTCAGGAAGGTTCAAGTTCTTTAGAAGCTGTTAATAAAGAGAAAGACTTAGTAGATTCATTCAAAGACGGAAAGCCAGTATTATACGAAAACAATAACCAAGCATTAATGGATTTAGAAGCAAAACGCGTTGATGCTGTAGTTGCAGATGAAACATTAGCACGTTACTACATGAATAAACGTGGCGAAAGTAAATATAAAATTTTAGAAGATAACTTCGGTGAAGAAGATTACGGAATTGGTGTTAGAAAAGACGATAAAGAATTACTAAATAAAATTAATAAACAAATTGATGCAATGAAAAAAGATGGAACGTATGACAAAATTTATCAAAAATGGTTTGGCACATTGAAATAAAGGAGCATTCGCAATGGAAACAATCACATCCTTAATTCCTTCAATGCTGGATGGACTTACAGTAACGCTAGAAATATTTATGATTACACTAGCGTTATCCATTCCACTTGGAATTGTAATCGCACTTGGCAGATTATCAAGAAATAAAGCAATTAGAACATTTATACAATCATATATCCTTGTAATGAGAGGAACACCTCTACTTTTACAATTAATTTTCATATTTTTCGGCTTACCTTTAATCGGCATAGTCTTTGATCGTTTTACTACAGTCATTATTGCCTTCACGCTAAACTATGCTGCTTACTTTGGTGAAATATTTAGAGCTGGCATTCAATCAATTGATAAAGGACAATATGAAGCTGCTGAAGTTTTAGGACTTAGCAAATCTCAAGCTTTCAAAAGAATTATCTTACCGCAAATGACAAAAAAAGTATTACCTCCAGTATCGAATGAGGTCATCACACTCATTAAAGACTCTGCTCTTGTCTATGTTGTTGGGCTTGATGATATGCTGCGTGTGGCAAAAATTGCATCAAATACGAGTGCTTCATTAGTTCCTTTACTATTTGTCTCTATTTTATATCTACTTTTAACTGCTATTTTAACGAATATCTTTAAACGATTAGAAAATCGATTTTCGTATTATGAGTAAGGAGGGACCTTCATGTTAAAAGTAAATTCATTAACAAAACGATTTGGAAAACAAACTGTTTTAAAAGAAGTCTCTTTTGAAGTAAATAAAGGTGAAATTGTCACGCTACTAGGTCAATCCGGAGCAGGTAAAACAACAATCCTACGCTGCGTTAATGGCCTAGAAAACTTTGATAGTGGAACAATTGAAATTGATGGACAAATCATTCAATCACAAAAAGATTTATTAAAAGTTCGTAAAGATGTTGGCCTTGTTTTTCAAAACTTTAATTTATTTCCACATAAAACAGTACTTGAAAACATTATTGAAGCCCCAATCCTAGTATTAGGCTTGAATAATGAAGAGGCTAAACGTCGTGCGCTTACTTTATTAGAGCAAGTCGGTTTAACCCAAAAAGCAGATGCTTATCCGTTTGAATTATCAGGCGGTCAACAACAACGTGTTGCTATTGCTAGAGCTTGTGCACTTCAACCAAAAATACTTTGTTTCGATGAACCGACTTCCGCTCTCGATCCTGAATTAACAAATGGGGTAGCTTCTATAATGAAGAGCCTTGCAGCTGAAGGAATGAGCATACTAGTGATTACTCACGATATGGAATTTGCTAAAAATGTCTCAACACGCACTTTAATCGTTAAAGAAGGAAATATACTAACGAAAGAGTAAACAAAAAATCCTCCCAACGGAGGATTTTTTTAATGAAATAATTTACTAATAAACGATAGGATCATAATAAACGCAACGATAAAACATAAGATGACGAGCCGCTTTTCCTGCTTGTTAGAAGAGTGCATTTCAATCTCCCCTTTTTATTTTTTCCCTTGAACATACTCAGCATCAAATAAAAATAACTTAAACAAAAATAGTAGCGAAGGAACTAATAAGAGCAATCCTAGAACAAATACAATGACTAACATCATACCTGAAGTTTCATTTGTATAGCCATTATAGATTGTAATATATGGGTCTAATATATATGGTAGATGTGCAGCGCCGTACCCAAAAAATGCAAAAAAGAATTGCAGCATGACAAATAGAAAAGCGACTCCATAATAGCGTTTTAACAAAATTAATAACGAAGCGATCAAGAAACATATTAATGATAATAAAAACATCCACCAATAACGATCAATAATATTTTGATAAAAGTGTAGATTGTTATCTCTTAAACCAACAAACACTAAGAAACTTGATAAGATTGTTGGAACTGTCCAAAATAACGCATATTGTCTAACGATGGCTAATGCACCTTCGTCTTTCGCTTTACTGGCATAATACGTTAAAAATGTAGCGCTTATGTACAGTACTGAAATAATTGCAATGATGACGACACTCCAGGAATAAATACTTGATAATAGTTTTTCTGCCAGAAATTCTACTACGCCGTTTTTTTCAACTATATAGCCACCACCAGAAATTGTGAGAACCGTACATAAAGATGCAGGTATTAATAATCCAGTTGCTCCATATAAAAAGAGATAAATTTTATTGTCCTTTGAACCATAATTCGAAAAGGCATAAAACGATCCACGTATAGCTAATAGCACTAAAGAGATACTTCCAGGAATTAATAAAGCCGTTCCATAGTAATATGCTACACTTGGAAAAAAACCGATGATTCCGACAAAGAAAAAAACAAAAAACACATTTGTTATTTCCCAAACAGGAGATAAATATCGACTAATAATATTACTAATAAGATGGTCTTTTTTCGTAACTTTTCCATAGTATGCGAAAAAACCTGCTCCGAAATCAATAGAAGCTACAATAATATATCCGTAAAGAAAAGTCCATAACACAATAATTCCTAATAATTCAGTATTCATAGTTCACCCTCCTTTTTACATCATTTTTTGTTACGATATGCTAACTCTTCTTCAGGTGGATTATGAATAAACATTTTTCGGATGACAATTGTACAAAATATGCCAAGGAATAAGTACAAAGCGAAAAATAACCAGAACATACTGCCTAATCCTTTTGCAGTAGTCGCCCCTTCCGCTACTTTCATATATCCTCTTAATATCCACGGTTGACGACCAATTTCCGCAATCATCCACCCTAATTCAATATTGATCATCGCTAAAGGACCCGTAAGAGCTAATCCGGTTAATAGCAATTTATTATACATCCAATTCTTTTTCTTAATTGAAAAGGCAACAAATAAAAAGGTCATTGAAATGATTAATCCAACAAATGTCATTTTAATATCAAATAAATAGTGAATAAATAAAGGTGGTATTTCGTCCTCTGGGAATTCATTTAGACCTGTAACTGGCGCATTAAAATCTGAAAAAGATAGAAAGCTTAATAATTTCGGTATGCGAATCTCATATTTTACTTCATGTGTTTCATCATCTAATGTTCCAAATAAAACAAAGTCTGCTCCCTTTTCAGTTTCAAAATGCCATTCTATTGCAGCTAGTTTTTCAGGTTGATAATGAGCAAGAAATTTTGCGGAAATATCTCCAGTTACACCAGTCAACACTGCAAAAATTAATCCCATTGTTGCTGCTAACCGAAGACCTTTCTTCGTGTAATCGGTAATTTTTCCTCTTAGCATTTGGATTGCAGCAATAGACGTTAAAATCAGTGCTGAAGCAACATATGCTGTAACAATTACATGCAGTGTTTTTGACGGAGCTGCGGGATTAAACATAGCAGCAATCGGATCTACAGTTTTAATGACACCATTCTCTAATGTAAATCCTTGAGGTGTATTCATAAATGCATTAACAGTTGTGATAAAAAATGCAGATAATGTTGAACCTAATATGACAGGTAAAATAATGAGCCAATGATAGATTGGTTTTTTAAATCGGTCCCAAGTATATAAGTAAATACCAAGAAAGATCGCTTCAAAAAAGAAGGCAAATGTCTCCATAAACAATGGAAAACTGATTGCTTGACCAGCAATTCGCATAAAGCTTGGCCATAATAAAGATAGCTGTAATCCAATACATGTCCCCGTAACGACACCTACTGCAACTGTAATGGTATATCCTCTTGCCCACCTTCTTGCCATAAGCGTATAATGTGGATCTTTTTTTAATATGCCAAGACCTTCAGCAATTGCAATCATTAAGGGTATTCCTACACCAATTGTCGCAAAAATAATATGAAATATTAGCGTCATGCTCGTTAGTAATCTACTGAGCGTTACATTATCCAACTCCATCTGATATCCCCCCTACAATTTCTTATCATATTGTCTATGAAAGAAAATTATTCTAATCAAAAAGTTATGTTTCACCTACTAATTTGTAGTAATGATTATGAAAATACATTTGTTGGTATCTATAAAAGTATGGACTTATTACTTTAAAGGTATACGACAAAATGTGACAAAACGAAGTCGTTTATCATTAGGATTCAAATAGAAAAAAAGCTAATCTGTAAAGATTAGCTTTCACTTTAAACAACGTATTCAATGAAACTATGAGTTATGTTACTAAACGAGTAATACTCTTTTTCTTCCATGATAAGCGGTAGTATAAATATTGTAATCCAAGACCTACGATAAAGGCTGCCGGATAACCAATCCAAATACCTTTCATCCCTAAATTTGTAAAATGGGATAGAAGATATGCAACTGGTACTTCAATTAACCAAATTGAAATGATACTAATAATAGTTGGCCACAGAACTGTTCCACTAGAACGCATTGTTGAAGTGATAATAAATGTATGGCCGAGTATTAAATAACTCCATAAAGTGATCATTAACAAGCTATTTGCAATCGATAATGTTGTCTGACTTGTTAAAAATAGCTGAAGAATTGGTTTTGTAAATAAATACATTAATAATATAATTGCCCCACCAAGTACATAATTTAAAATCAAACCTATTTTAACTACTTGACTCAATCGATCATATTGCTTTGCGCCGATCGATTGGGCAGCAAAAATTGATACAGTAATGCTGATACAGAGCAACGGCATTTGAACATAACTGAGTAGTTGATTGACTACTCCATATGAAGCAGTTGCATCAGACCCATATTTATTTACGAAAGTAATGACTGCTATTTCAGACAATGATAGAAAGATCATATTAATACTTGTCGGAATACCAAGTTTACATAATAGTTTTAGGATTCCACTATCTATACGCAGGTATCTACTTGATTTAAAGTCTATCTGAATTAAATGTTGTTTTTTCTGTAAATAAACTAGTAGTGCTAAAAAAGTTATGACTGTTGAAACAAGACTTGCATAAGCCGCACCATATATACCAAACTTCGGAAATCCCAACCACCCAAATACAAATGGTGGTAATAATACTACATTTAAAATTGTACTAAGCACAAGGAAGTAGAACGGTGTTTTTGAATCACCAGTCCCACGCATTAGCGTCGTATAGACTGTATACAAAAACATAATTGGAATAGACCAAAATAATATTCTGGCGTATTTAACACTAACCGCTAATATATCCCCAGGAGTGCCCATACCTTTTAATATATCCTCTGTAAAAATGCTCCCTATGATTGCAAGAACAAGACCTAGTATAAAAGTAGAAGTTAGCGTTGTACCAACAATTGACTTTAATCTTTCTGTCATTTTTGCGCCATATGCTTGCCCTATTAATATAGAACCACCAGATCCAATCCCAATCGCAAAAGATATTAATAGAAAAAATAATGGAAAGAATGCCGATATAGCTGCTAATGCACTTTCCCCAAGCCAATGCCCAACAACGATCATGCTAAATACTTGGCCTATGGACTGTAAAATATTACTGAATAACAATGGTAAAAGAAATATGACCATTGGGCGTAATAGTGTGAGTTTTTGTGAAGTAGTACTTACACCTTCTTTGCTCACTTTTTCAGTTTGAATCATGAACCTCCCTCCTTATTTTATTTTTTCTGTATGATAGCCTCGCTCACCATATGGTGAAAGCTCATTTAACCACTTCTCCTCTAGTTTCTTCAATTCACGCTTTGCATCAAAGTATTGTTCCTCTTTTACTTTTAGTGTTTCTAATTCTTCTATAACAAATTGATTCTTGCCGAATTCATTCCACTCTTTTTGGAGTTGTTTATTTGTAGAAGAACCTGCCTCTAATTCAAATTTCTTCCCATTTAAAGTTTTAAAATTCATTGTACTTCCAATAAAAACTTTACCATTTACCAAATTCTTAATTTGATAAACCCCAGCTTGAGTCTTTGTTTCTTTATATTGCATCTTTAATTCTTTTTTACGATTCATTTTATTAACCTCGCTTTTATTATTCTTTTAGCCAATATTGACTACCATCAGGTTTACGATCAATAAAACCGTACTCAACTAAATATCTTCTTAAGATCACATAATCGTCGTAGATTGTTGTTAGCACTTCATTAATCTCTTTTTCATGATATATTTTATTTGGTTCAAATCGTTTCACAATCTCCCTTAGAACTACAAGCTTTTGTTTTTCTTTCAATGGGAATTTTTTCAATGGTCCATTTAATCCTTCGGGAAAATATTTCTTCAAGCCTTTTTCTCTTTCATCTTCAGTAATGTTGTATCTTTCATCCACCATTTTTGCAGTCTTATGCAGTGGTAAAAAACTTGGGGCATGCTGATCCTTTTCTTTTAAAAGCTCCATTAATACTAATAACAACTTAGCTTGACGTTCCTTTTCTTTTAAAACGAACCGATGATTTCGAATTGTAGAAGCACTACCGATTCCTGTTTCCTTCTGAATGTCCGCGTCACTTTTTCCTAAATAAAATAGGCGCAGAAGATGATTTTGATGGTCCGTTAACCCAGTTAGCTTCTTATCAAGCTGAATTAAATAATCAAAAACTGATTCATGAATACTTTCAATATGCAGTTTCATATACTTTTCAGCTTCATAGAAGATACCATCTTCTTGATAAATAATTCCCTTTTCAATTTTTTTACTGCATAACAAACAAACATAATGTTCATTTTCATCTATATAACCTTTTTTAAGTTCTTCCAAATTAGCATTCCAAAAAACTTCTACGTTCTCCATAAAACCAAACACAACCTTCATTTGTTTATTTATTTATAAACATATTATGATAATGTTTGATAAATGTCAATTTAACTTCAGCGTTTTTTATAGAAAAAGAAAAACGAGTTGTTAACTGTACTCGTTTCACAACATCTTTTAACCTTTATCTTAGACTGGAAATATAATAGTTTATCAGTTTTGAACTTTTCAAAAAAGGCAAAAGAATGCGTAATCATTTATAATATAACTAATTATTAAAAGGAGATTAAAAAATGAATTTACCATTATCGAATACAAAAGAAAGAATCATATCAATAGATATCATTCGTGGTTTTGCCTTAATTGGCATTTTTTTCGTCAATATACCTTCAATGTTCATGCCTGATTTTTACTATCATTTTGAATATGTGGGTATAGATAGTTTTACTAGATTAATATATGACATGTTGATTCAAACCAAGTTTTATACAATCTTTGCATTTTTATTTGGTGTAAGTGGATTTTATTTTATGAATAGTATTGAGAAAAAGGGGTTATCGCCATACAAATTCTTTAGTAGACGTTTAGTTTGGATGTTTATTTTTGGAGTGATTCATATCTTATTTTTATGGGCAGGAGATATTTTACATACATATGCCTTACTCGGCTTCATTTTACTATTATTCTATAAAAGTAGTGTAAAAAAGATATTGATCTGGGCGGGCTGTTTGTTTTTGATATATTTTTCGCTAGAATCAATAGCTCATTTTGCATTAGACAAAGCTAGTGACGAATCATCTAGTAATCTATTTACTGCTTTTAAAAATGAAAATGGTGAAGTAAATTATTATTATCAGTTTTTAGAACAAATGAAAGAAAGATGGCATTTCTTCTTAACATCCATTCCATATGAATTAACTGTCTTTCCTTTTGAATTTATACCTATTTTTTTAGTAGGTATGGCAAGTGCAAAAGCTGGCATTTTTACTGACACACCTACGTACATAAAACGAATCAAAACAGTTCAATATTTAGTATTGATTGCATCAGTCCCTTTTTTTGTTTTAATGGTCCAAGAGTATGTTCATCACCAAATTACTTCAAGCTATTACGTATTTATCACTGGAAAACTTTTAGCAACTTTTTATGTTTGTACCATATTAAGATTACTACAAAAACCAATATGGGAAAAAAGACTTTCCTTCCTTGCACAGCTTGGTAAAATGGCATTTACAAACTATTTAACTCATTCTGTTATTACATTGGCATTTGTTTCATTATTCATTAAAGATACATTATCTATTGCACTTTGGATGCAGCCATTTTATGCAGTGATCATCATCGTATTACAAATACAGCTTTCTAAATATTTCTTATCCAAGTGGAAATATGGACCACTTGAATATGTTTGGAGACTGCTTACATATGGAAAAAGTAAATCTACAAGCACTACAATTACGCGAGAGATGAAGTTATAAAAAAAAGCATCCAATTATAGGATGCTTTTTAACTGTTAAGAAACACTCTCTTTCTTCACTGTTTCCTGCTCGCAGTGTTGACCACCATCTGAGGTATATTCGCAACTCGAAAGATAAGCGTTTTTAATCACTCTTAATCTAAAATTTTGTATAATCTAAAGCATTCTAATTTAATGGAATGCTTTTTTCATTTCTATTTTTTAATAACAGTTCTTCCAATTGTTGAACAGGTAAAGGTCTACTATAAAAATAGCCTTGTCCTACATTACATGCATACTGCTTTAAGAATGTAACCTGCTCCTCTTTTTCAATTCCTTCTGCAATAACGTTAAAGTTCAAATTATGTCCCATATCTATAATTGTTTTTACCATTTCACCCTTATTTGAATGATTTATAATGTCATCTACAAATGACTTATCAATTTTTAAGCTATCAATTGGTAAATGCTTTAGATAACTTAGAGATGAATAGCCAGTACCAAAATCATCTATAGAGATCTGAACACCTATTTCCTTTAACTGATTTAAAACAATTGTAGATCGTTCAATATCCTGCATTATACTCTCTGTGATTTCTAGTTCAAGATAACGAGGATTTAGGCCAACTTCTTCTAATATTTGAAATACTGATTCTACAAAATTTTCCTCTTGAATTTGACGCACTGAAATATTCACTGCAATTGGGATTGGATCAAAGCCTAGTTCTTGCCATCTTTTATTTTGTGAGCAAGCTTCTTTTAAAATCCATTTCCCCATAGGAACAATGAGTCCAGTTTCTTCTGCCAAAGGAATAAAATCAGCTGGAGAAATAATGCCATTTTCAGGATGATGCCAACGGATAAGTGCTTCTACACCAATAATTTTATTTGTTTCCAAATCAATTTGTGGTTGGTAGTTAAGCGTTAGTTCGTTTTTCTCCATTGATTTTCGCAACCATTTTTCAAGGTCTAATTTACGAGATGTTAGCTCAGCTAATTTAGAAGAATAGAATTGATAATTGTTTTTCCCACGCTCTTTCGCTAAATACATTGCCGTATCAGCATTTTTAATCAAAGTCTCTTCATCTTCACCGTCAGCTGGATACATACTAATCCCGATACTTGGCGTAACGAAAAATTCAAGATTATCAATTTCTATCGGACTACCAAATTCACTTAAAATACTTTGTGCAACTTCAATTACCTGTTCTTGATCAATTTCTTCAAGTAAGATGATGAATTCATCTCCACCTTGTCTAGAAACCATGCCTTTACTATTAAAAGCAGACTCTAATCTGTTTGCTACGATTTGAAGTAATTGGTCTCCAACTGTATGGCCCTTTGTGTCATTAATAATTTTAAATCGATCTAAATCTAAAAACAGTATGGCAAGTTTTTGACAATTTGTTTGATGTAAAACTTCATTTAAATGTTTTCTGAACATATTTCTATTAGGTAGACCAGTAAGTCCATCGTAATAAGCCATATGTTGAATTGTTTGTTCGGCTTTTTTACGATCAGAAATATCTCTACCAACGATTTGCGTCGCAGCTCGCCCTTCATAGAATATCGGCATTGTTGTCATTTCAACCTCAATGCTCTCACCATCCAGGCGTTGTGCAGGAAATTCAAATCTCATTTTTTCTATTTGCTCGTCTAATACAAGTTCGTTTTCTTTAATTTGTCTTAAAATATTAGGATGTATTAGTTTTGACGGAGGTTTCCCAATTAATTCTTTATGACTTGACGCACCATAAAGTCTATATCCGGCTTCATTAATATAATCAATTCGACCTCTACTATACACTGCAATTATGTCTGGTGACATCTCAACTAATGTACGATATTGGTCTTCACTTTCTTTACGGTTTGTAATATCAAAAAGAACACTACTAAAATCTACTAATTTCCCTTTTTCGTCAACTGTGGGAATTCCTCGATCTTGTAGCCATCGCACTTCTCCATCACTACGAATAATTCGATAAATACTTGTGACTGCTTTTCCCTGCGAAAGCATTTTTTCGCGTTCATCAAGTACATATAAATCTTCTGGATGGATAACTTTTCTCCATAACGATGAATCCTCGTAAAATTTCTCTAAAGAATAACCATAAAGGTTTTCAATACCTGGAGTAATTAATAATGTATTTGTTTTTAAATCATGAGACCAAATCGCCACGTCAAGTGTGTCAAAAATGTGATCTAATCTTTGTCGATCTTTAAGGTGATGATCCGTTGAACCTTTGTCTTTCATTTTTAAAAATAAAACTACTAGGAGTAAAATAACTAAGATGAAGGCTGTATCTATTACAGCATGGGTCAAACTATCATGTAGAAGTAAAATAGAAGCAAGTAATTCTAAGATGATTAAACTTCCTATTATGGAAACTAACTTAATGTAATATTTATCCTCTTTTATATTCATTTAATTCTCCTATATTATAGGTAGTCTCCTGAAAACATCCAATTTTACGACACTTTTCTTAAACATATCAAAAAAAGGTGCTTATCACAACAAGATTATGCGGGATAAAACATAAAGTTTTATAAACTGACACTGATCCTTGTATGTACTTACAATATTTTCTATTTATTTAGAATCCAATTACTCATTTATCGCAACAGATCACTAACATTTATAGTACATTCTATTCTATTACCTTTCGACACTCTCCGTACAATTGAACTATTTTCTTTTCATTTCATTGACAATTTGTTACATAACTTTACAATTAAATTAATTAATAATAGAATTTTCGACATTTTTGTAATATTAGTAAAAACTTTCTAACAAAGGCATTATTTACTATATATTTTTACCCGTTTATACTCAATCTTCATTTTAAGTCATAGGAGCGAAAAACATGACCAAAGATTCAAAAAACAAGTCAATTGATTGGTTAAAAGGAGTCCTTTCTAAACAAAATCAGTTTGAACCATCTATTAATGTACAGGATATCTCGTCTGAAATTGCAGATGATCATTTAATAGAAGAAGCTGTAGCAATAGAGGCAAATACTCAAAAGCAACCTTTTTCAAAGGATAATCAAGATAAAGTCTCACTAGACTTAATTATTTCATTAGAAAATATGCTGAATGACCGCCAACTTACAATTTTTAAAAATAAAGATTTAGAGGATCAGTTATATACTGCTAATGAGATGATTAGCAGATTAAAACATGATCAAATGAAGAAAGATCAAATTATCCAAGAAAAAAACAAAGAAATTAGTGTAGTTGAAGGCAAGCTTACAAAGAAACAAATGAGCTATGATCAATTGATTGAAGATTATAAGGAATATCAAAATAATTCCAATAATGAATTTGAAAAAATGACAATTCAATTAGAAAAAGAAGTTCAAAAGTACAATAAATTAAATGATATCTCGACTAAAACACAATATCAAAACATGATTAAAATTAAAGACCTTGAAGAAAAAATTAGAGACTTAGAAATAGAAAATCAAAAATATGTTGAACAGTATCATAAAATACTTGATGAAAAGAACGAGTTAATGAAGACCATTAACGATTTTACTGAGCGCATGTCATTTTCTTTCTCAACAAAACCTGCTACATCAGTAACTGTTCCAGAATAAAAGATTACAAGAGTTAGGAGGCAATCATGTCAATTTACCAAGGAAAACTAATTGAGCTTTTATCAATCAAACAAACAATTGATAAATCATTCTTATATATTAGATTAGTATTTAATGAAGAAGTTGAACTACTTTGGGAGATTGACAATGATACTGCTAATCTATTAGATTCTATTATTGGGGAAAATTATAAATATAGACTCTCTCTTCATAGTTCATTCGATCAAACTACAAGACAGTTCAGTAGCTATATGACACGTACTCATATGGATAAGAGTGAAAAAATCAATTTTCTCTGTTCCGAGGAATATCACAAAAGGCTACATGAGATCAAAAACATTGTTGATTTAGAATCCATAAATGATTTACCATACATGTCTTCAAACCAAACAAAAAAAGTAGAAGAGACTAGCCCACGTAATCACTATGCAATGGTCGGTTGGATTGCAGTTGCTATGCTTAGTCTCATTTCTACAATCCTCATAGGTTATATTAGCCATTCTTGTATTAATAAAACATTATTTTGTGAACAAACACCTGTTAAGGCTGAAAGTGTTGTTAAAGCCGATGATCTAAAAATAAAAGAAGAAGAAATACAAAAAATTAATAAACCGAAAAAACCTGTTATTACGATACCCACTATTCCGAGTATTACATTAAATAATGTAGTAACATACAGTATTCCAAAAGGAAGTGTGGCTCTTACTTTTGATGATGGACCTTCTAAATATTCTTCTAAGATTATCAATCTATTAAAAAAGAATCAGGCTGGTGGAACGTTTTTCTATATTGGACAAAACGTTAAACAGTATCCGGATCAAGTTAAGTATGCACACTCAAATGGATTTTCAATTGGTAGTCATTCGATGAACCATCAGGATTTTACAACTCTAACTTATAAAAAACAAGAAAATGACATACTTCAATCGAGTAAGTTAATTAAAAATATTACGCATCAAAATGTTACATTGTTTAGACCTCCGTATGGAGCAAAAAACAAGTACACTACTGATATAATGCAGAAGTATAATTATAAAATGGTTCTATGGAATAAGGATACTGAGGATTGGAAAAACCGTGATGCTAATTCTATTCTTAAATATGTAAAGAGTAATTCGGAATCTGGTTGTATCATTCTTTTACATGAATCAGAGGCTTCTGTAGAGGCTTTACCGAAGATTATTGAGCATTTACAGGCGAAAAATTTGAAGATTGTTAGTTTAAAATAATATGAGTAACTGTCTAAAGAAAACTAATTTGTATGTTAATTAGTTTTCTTTTTTTATCGAATTTACTTACAGTATAGACTTACAACCCTGATACACTTTTAACAATTTAATTTAGTAAAGATTATGTTTCTTGATTTCCACTGCAGGATGCCAACTTTCCGTGGGGCGTGCGATGAGCCTCCTGGGCCCACACGATGTGGGTCATGCATGCGTTACGACAGGACATCGTGGTTTTTAGCATGCCTTCCTTCTCGCGTCTGTGAGGTCTCAACTGTCCCGCTACACCCACAGGAGTCTAGCACCTTTCGTTTCAATCTATTTCTCTTTTTTACGGTTGCTTTCTGATAAGAAAAGTAGTCCATACTAAATAAAAATCAGACCATTCCTTTATTTTTAACTATCAACATTAAACCTTATCATTACCTAAAACTTTTCGATTTCTAAAGAACGTTCTTTATTTCCGCTTCAGGATACTCGATTGCCCTGAGATTGCGGTGATTATCCTCTACTAATTTGTGCCGTTTCTAAATACTTTTCGCATCAACTTCCCCCCCTTTAGTACTATAATAAGTGTTCACTCATAATGTCTTTAGAATTGAAACACCTACTTCAACTACTTTTTCCTTCTTAGATATGCTTGCTCTGTATTGAATAAGCAGATTTTTCTCATACTGTATATATAAAAGCTATTAGTGGAGTGAGATTTGTTGGAAAGCAATCACAAAAGAGTCCATTTCTTCTTATTATTGATCGTTAGTGCTGTTTTGATATGGTCTGTTATTAATCCATCGGGATATCTTATTTGGTTATTAGAAGTACTGCCTGCTTTGGTTGGATGTATAGTAGTGTTGGTGGTTTATCCTAAGTTCAAGTTTACTAATCTTTCATATGTGATCATCGCATTTTTATCTATTTTAACGTTTATTGGAGGTCATTATACTTACGATGATGTACCTTTATTTGATTGGTTGAAAGATACATTTGATTTAAGTCGGAATCATTATGATCGTTTTGGACATTTTTTTAAAGGGTTTATTGCCATTGTGATTAGAGAGATTTTAATAAGAAAAACGCCATTAAAAATGAATTGGATCGTTTGGATGACTCTTTCGATATCACTATCTATTTCAGCCTTATATGAATTAGTTGAGTGGATTTATTCTGCTATTCGGTCTGGTAAAAAAGAAGCGAAGCAATTCGTTGGAATGCAGGGAGATATTTGGGATGCACAGTGGGATATGAGTTTGACATTAATTGGTGCCATTATTGCTTTATTAGTCTTATCAAAATTTCATAATAAATATTTAACAGCACATCGAGATTAAAAAAGAGCCGAATCCTTTGTCTAATAGACACTAGATTCGACTCTTCATTATTATTTAACTACTTTCTTTACTACTTTACTTTGGTTTTTAGCTGAATCAGTTAGAGTAAATAATAACGTTACTCCACGTTTTTGTTTTGGTATTCTCACTTTGAAAGTTCCTTTTGTTGTCACTTTTCCAGTAGTAATAACTTTTGTTCCTACTTTTACTGTTACTGTTGTATTTTTTTCCCCTTTACCTGTAATCACAGTTGTACCTTGAGTGATTGTTTGAGTAATGATTGGAGCTGTAGGTGGAGTTCCATCCTTTACAACAACAGTAGTCGCTGCACTTGTGTTACCTGATCCGTCTTTAGCAGTTACGCTTAGAACAGTACCTGTACGTTGTGCACTAATTTTAACCGCAAAAGCACCTTTCGAATTCGCTTTACCTGTAGCAATTTCTTTATTTCCAACTTTAATTGTAATGTACGCATATTTCTCAGTCGTTCCAGTTACAAGTGTAGATTTATTGTAAACCGGGTTCACCACTGGTTTAGCAGGTGCAGTTGTATCAGTTGCTTTCTTAATAACTACTGCATTAACTGAAGTTGTAGTTGCTCCAGCAGTTGCTGTAATAACTAATGTAGTACCAGCTTTTTGAGCAGAAATATTAATTGAGAAAGTACCTTTTGCATCAGCAGTACCAGTACCTACAGTCTTGTCTCCTGCTTTTACTGATACTGTTGCATTAGCAATTGTTTTACCAGTAATAGTTTTTGATAAATCACTTACTTGGTCTACAGTTAAGTTTGTATTGTAAGCATATAATCCCCAAGTTACGCCTAATTCAGATGCTTCACCTTTATAAGTGATGTGAGCAGAATCAGATAAAACATTTTTAGCGTCTGTAGCAGATTTAAAAGTTACTTCTGGATTACCAGTGATTGGTGCGATCATCCAGTTTTTGTCTGCAGATGGGTTTACAACACCTTGTTTTTCGATATAGTTCATTAATACAGTACGGTTTTCTTCAATTGTATCGATTACTACTTTTGCTTTTCCACCTTTTAAGCCTGGGAAGTTTCCTCCACCACTTGCACGGTAGTTATTCGTAACAATAATGAATTTTTGATCTGATTTAATTGGTTGGCCATTAAATTCTAAATTTACAATTCGGCTTGCATCAGCATTTAATACATCACCGTTTGCTTTGTATTTCGCAGGTTTTGTTACATCAACTTGATACGTAACACCATCAATTACATCATAGTTATAACCAGGGAAAGTGTTATCCACAAGTTCTTGTGCAGTGCTAGAAGCTGGATCAATTTGTTTAAATTGACCTGCACTCATTTCTAACCAATCTTTTACTTGTGCTCCAGTTAATTCTACCGCTTTCAATGTATTCGGGAATAAATATAAATCATTCGCAGATTTAATTGAAAGTTCACCAGTTGCGATACTTGTATAATCACTTGCTCCACCACGGCCTGATTTAAACGGTGCCGCTGCAGATAAAACTGGTACATCTTTATATTCAGGTAAGTTTTTAGCAATAAAATCTTTTGCAAACCAAGTTTGAGCATTGTTTACAATTTGAATTGTAGGATCATCTTGTACACGTGCAAAGTAGCTGTACATTGGTGCGCTTGTCATACCGATTTTTCCACGAACGTAAGCTAAAGTTCCTTCGTGGTACTCTTTAACAGCGTTTACAATTGCAGGATCTTCGTCAGCTAAGCTTTTCTTATTTGTTGCATCATATACTGGACGTAATTGTGAACCTTTTGCTTCAACTTTTGTATATTTACCATTTTCATCTGGCGTTAAAGTTAATTTCATAACACCTAGATTGTTACCCCAGAATCCAGCTTCTACAGCAGGTACTCCGTTGATTGTGCCAATTTTATTATCGATTCCTTCTTTTCCGTCAAACTCCGCTGCGCCTGGGAAATTTGTATGTTTATGACCGAAAAGAAGTGCATTAATTCCTTCAACTTTACTTAAGTCGTATATAGCATTTTCTGCATTTTCTTGACCAGCAGTTGCTACGTCACAACCAGAGTGAACAAGTGCTACAACGATATCAGCACCAGCAGCTTTTACTTTTGGAATAAATTCTTGTGCAGTTTTTACCATATCTTTTGCTATTACTTTTCCAGTTAAATTGTCTTTGTCCCAATCCATAATTTGTGGAGGAGCAAATCCAATTACACCAACTTTTACTTTTTGTGCATTTCCATTTGCATCTTTAAATGTTTTATCTAAGATTTCATAAGGTTTAAATTCGTTTTCACCAGTTTTAGCATTATAAATATTTGCATTTATATATGGGAAATCAGCTTTACCAGTTACTTTTTTAGCATAGTCTAAACCATAGTTAAACTCATGGTTACCAAATGTAGCTACATCATATTTTTGTATATTCATAGCTTTGATCATCGGGTGCACTTCTGTGTCAGATAATCCTTTTACTTTCGCTACATAATCTGCCATTGGATTACCTTGAATTGTATCTCCAGCATCAAATAGAAGACTATTTTCACTTTCTTGTCTAGCCTTGTTGATTAACGTAGCTGTTTTTGTATAACCATAATCTAATACTGGTGTATCTTTGTAATAATCGTAAGCCATGATGTTATCATGTAAATCCGTTGTTTCTAAAATCTGTAAATCGATTGCTGCAGGAGCTGACATTTCTTCAGCTTTTACATTTGTAAACGGTGTTGCAATCGTAGCAAAAGTTAATGCTGATGCAACGATTTTACTGAAAGAACTTGATAATGTTACACGTTTAGACATATTTACATTTTCTCCCCTTGATAACTATTTTGTGATATATTACTTTTTTCCCAACGCTTTAAATTATAACTTGCAATGATTATAATAAACAATTAATATTTTTAAAAAATAGTTAAAATTCTATGAAGTTTTAATAGTAAGTATTGTAAACACTTACATTTATTAGTAAAAATACCCTTTAAAATAATTCGACAATACTAAAATATCCCAAAGAACATTTATAATAGAACATTCCAAATAAAAAAAATCCCGTTAATTTCCCCGATTTCTTCTATTAATATGTAAATTTTAGAGATTACCTTTTTAGTGTATAAATAATTGATATGGACTTCTCTTTATCTATCGTTTCGTTTTTGAAAAACTGATTTTTCTCTAAAAGTTGAATCGACTTTGCATTTTTTTCATTTACTATACCTTCAATGATTCGTAATTTTAAATCTTCAAAACCGAATGCTATTACAGCTAGTAGTGCTTCTTGCATAATACCTTTACCTTGAAAAATTGGTGAAAGCTCATACCCTACTTCTCCTTTTGATTGCTCCTTTAAAAAATTCCACAGACAGATTGTCCCAATTAAATCATCGGAATCTTTGAACATTATAGCCCATAGAATCCATTTATTTTGTTCAATACCATCATTTATCATCTTAATATACTCGGTAGCATCATCAATAGAAGACGCGATTGGTCGATCGATAAATTCTGATACGTTTTTATCAGAGCGTAGTGCAAAAATCGCTTCTTTATCTTCATTTTTCATTTGTCTTAAAATTAAGCGATTGGTAGATAGGTTAGGAAATGGTGAAAATTGAATGTCGTTCATACTGAAACCTCCGAATATTGCTCTTGCTATTGATTGATCACTATTTCCATTATCAAATTTTTTTATTTTTATCACAAGCTCAATTATAAATAAAAAGCATTACAATAAATTGTAATGCCACTTTTCGATCCTATTTTTGGCCTTCATACATGAACTTTATCAATGCAATTTACTTTTTGTTTAAAAATGCTTTCATCATTGGTGGCGTCACAATTGTTGTTACAAGGATGACAATCACAATAACAGCAAATAAATCTTGGTTTAGTAAGTCATTCTCAATACCAATTGCTGCGATAATTAATGCGACTTCACCTCTTGAAACCATTGCTGAGCCAATTCCTAAAGAATTTCTCCAAGAAAAACCTGTTACTTTTGCTCCTAATGAAGAACCAATTAATTTTGAAAAAATGGCAATTAAACTTAAGGAGATAATGATTCCAATGTGATTCATGATTCCAGTAAACTGTACCGCAACCCCAATTGAAGTAAAAAATACTGGAACAAAAATAGAGTAGCTAATCGTTTCTACCTTTTCAAAAACTTCATGCTTAAATTCAGTTACACTAATCGCTACACCTGCAATGTAAGATCCAATAATCGCTGCTACCCCTGTATACTCCGCTAAATACGCATACATAAAACAAATGATTAGTGCTGAAGAAATAACTGTTTCCGTCACTCGTAAGCTTGAAAACTTCCTAAGAAAAAACGGTACAAATTTCCATCCTACAACGATGGCGAAAACAAAAAATAGTACTTTCTTTAAAATGACTTTCGTTAAATTTACGTCTCCACCAGCTAAACTCATTAAAAACGCTAGTGCTAAGATGACAAGTATATCATCAATAACTGCTGCTCCTAATATAGTCGCGCCCTCACGAGACTTTAATTGATCCATCTCTTTTAAAACTTGCACTGAAATACTTACGCTAGTTGCTGATAGTAGTAAACCTAAAAAACTCGCTTGAATGGGAGAAAGATTCATATAGATCCCTGTTAAATACCCCAAAGCAAATGGAACTAGAATTCCCCCGACTCCAACAGCAGCAGATGCTTTACCGGTTCGTTTAAATTCGTCTAAATCAGTTTCTAATCCAGCAATAAACATTAGTAAAATAACCCCAATATTACTAATTTCTTTAAGCACTTCTGTATCCTCAATAAGACCTAATACAGTGGGGCCTAAAACAATTCCTATTAAAAGCTTACCTAAAACTGATGGCTGCTTTAAGCGAACACTTACATCTCCGGCTATTTTTGAAGCGATTAAAATAATGGCAAGTTGAAAAATAAGCATATAAATACCCACCCTTAAAATATTACGTTTATCCAATAAATTTCGCTATTTTAAAAAAACTATTTACATAAAGGATTAGCACCTTATGATACTGAGCTTTAATCTTCTACCTCATAGGATTTGGAAAAACTTCTAATTATATTCCATTTTTTTACGATTAACCACTTCATCACTAAGCTTTTTTTCACAAAAAAACTTTTTCATAATAACTTTTTAAATAAATACGCTGAACCTGTTTACGAATGAGTTTCACATCGTTATACTAGTTTAGGCCGCTCAATCCTGAGCATAAAAAATAAAGGAACAATCTTAATTTTTTTTTATTTTTTTCAAACTTTTTTAACTAGGTATACGTCTTTATAATGTAATACCTTTTGATACGTATCTAAAAAAAGGAGCTCTTTAAGCATGAAGGGGAATTCAAATTTAGAAAAGGAACTTGTAGATTTTATCATAAATAATAAAGATGACTTTTATCGATTAGCATATGGTTATGTCAAAAACTCAAATGATGCAATTGATATATTACAAGATTCTATACAAAAAGCCATTTCCTCAAAAAGTAATTTAAAAAAGGAACAATCTTTAAAAAGTTGGTTTTATAGAATTGTCATTAATACTTCATTAGATTTTTTACGAAAACAAAAAAGAGTTGTGGTAGTTGATGAAGAAACAATCCAGTCATATTCTTCTGGAATAAATGATCATTATACAAATATTGACTTGGAAAGATCCTTAGAAGCTCTACCACCAAAATATAAAAGTGTAATTATCCTTCGTTATTTTGAAGATTTAAAAATAGAAGAAGTTGCAGAAATATTGCAAGAAAGTCCAAATACAATTAAAACTCGATTATATAAAGCTTTAGAATTACTCCGAATTAAAATGAACTGAATTTCTTTTTAGGAGGTTAATTTGGGTGGATAAAAAATTAGAAAAATTAAGATCAGACTATAAAAACGTACCATTACCTAATGATTTAGATGAAATTGTAAAAAAAGCAATCAATCGTTCTACGTCAAGACGACGTTTCCCAATCAAATCTGTTTCTGGACTTACTGCCGCAGCAATATTCGTCCTCTCTTTAAATACAAGTCCAACATTTGCGAAGTCTTTATCAAATTTTCCAGTTTTAAGAAATGTAGTTAAAGTACTGACTTTTACTGAATATACTGTTAACGAACCGACTTATAACGCAAATATAAAAGTACCAGCAGTCTCGAACTTAAAAAATAAAGATCTTGAGCAAAGTCTAAATCAGAAATATTTAATAGAAAATCAAAAGCTGTATGAGGAATTTAAGAAAGAAATTTCATTACTAGAGAAAAACTCCACAGAAGCACACCTTGGGGTTGATAGTGGATATGAAGTAAAAACTGACAATGGAGACATATTATCGATTGAAAGATATGTTGTAAACACAGCTGCCTCATCTTCAACTACCATGAAATTCGATACAATCGATAAGAAAAAAGAAATTTTATTATCATTACCTATTCTGTTTAAAGACAAATCATATATAGATATCATCAACAAAAATATTAAAGAACAAATGATAGAACAAATGAATCAAGATGATGGTAAAACTTATTGGATACCTGAAGCAAATCTTGATTATTCAATTGATCCATTTGTAAGCATAAAAGAAAATCAAAATTTTTATATAAATAAAGACTACAAATTAGTTATTTCATTTGATAAATATGAAGTTGCTCCTGGGTATATGGGCGTCGTTGAATTCATTATCCCGACTAACATTCTTGCAAATATTTTAGTTGGCAACCATTACATTAGATAGATGTTTTAACTTTTAGGAGCCTTTCTCATTTGAGATTTGGCTCTATTTCCAACGATTTACAACTGTAAAATAAGCCAATAAAAAAAGAGATGGCTTACATATTAATTTACAAGGGGAAGGGGTAACTGGTAATGGTTAACAGCATGAATACAGAAAAAAATATCAAAACTACGCAATTTAATCGATCGATTATTTACGAAGTATTAGTACACAGAGGTTACAAATATGTCTAAGTCAGGAAACAAACAATTTCGCTATATGCCCGGTTTGGATGGTCTTAGAGCACTAGCTGTACTCTCTGTCATTGCGTATCATTTAAATTTACCTGGAGCTTCAGGCGGGTTCCTTGGTGTAACTGTATTTTTTGTCCTTTCTGGCTATTTAATTACTGATTTATTGATAGCGGAATGGAGTATAACGAAAAAAATAGATTTGAAAAATTTCTGGGTTCGTCGTGCGAAGAGGCTATTACCTGGTATGTTTACATTAATTCTTGTAATTATTGCAACAGTTTCCATTTTTCAGCCATCTCTCCTTACAAGCTTAAAACAAGATTCCATTGCGGCAGTATTTTATTACAGTAATTGGTGGTATATTTTTCATGATTTATCATACTTTGAATCATTTGGTCCACCATCTTTACTCAATCATTTTTGGTCCTTAGCTGTCGAAGAACAATTCTATATTCTATGGCCAATTATTATTTTAATAGGATTGCGTTTTATGAAGCGTAAGAGTTTACTATTCTTAGTAACGATTACAGGAGCGATCATTTCCACACTGTTAATGGCATTACTATTTGTACCTGGAAGTGATCCAAGCAGAGTGTATTACGGAACGGATACAAGAGCATTTTCTCTTTTAATTGGAGCAGCCTTGGCTATGATGTGGCCGAGTCGGAAGCTTACAAATAAAATTTCAGCATCTGGTCGAATAACAATAGATATCATGGGCTTTTTTGGATTAATCATATTTATATGCATGGTTTGGAAGACAAATCAATACGACGGTTTTCTTTATCGGGGTGGAATGTTTTTACTATCAATCTCTACTGCAATGCTAATAGCTGCACTAGCTCATCCAGCAAGTTTCATTGGTCGAGCGCTTGCAATGAGACCTTTAAAATGGGTTGGTTTACGTTCTTACGGAATTTATTTATGGCATTTTCCAGTCATTATCTTATTTACTCCAAAAATAGATACAGGTGAAATCTCATTTATAAGAGTTCTATTTCAAGTTATATTAATATTCGGTCTCGCTGCTCTTTCTTACCGTTTTATTGAAGACCCAATCCGAAAAGGGAAATTAGAATTAATTTTGGGAAAAGTACGATCTGGCCAATTAAAAATGAAGGATATTTGCCTTAAACATCTTGTTGTTATTAGCTCATTCATTCTTTTAATTGCAGTATCTAGTTTTGGAATATCATCACTTCCTGGTGCAAACGGAGCAAAAGCAAGTTCTGAGGTTGAAGCCATTCAAAACTTACCAAAGCAGTCCTCACAAATTGTTGAAAACGAGCCGATAAAACCTAAACCTCATAAAACTCCTATCGTTGATCGTGATGAACATACATCAAAGCCAAATCAACATAGTAATATCGGTCATACTACAAATAAACCGGTCACAAATAGTAATAAAACAATTAAACAGAAACATTCCATTACGATCATTGGAGATTCTGTTGTTATCAATGCAATACCATATCTTCAAAAGTCTTATCCAACGCTTAAAGCAGAAACAAAAATAGGTCGTCAATTTGCTGAAGCTCCTGAGATTATCCAACAATTACAAAAGTCGAATAGCTTAGGTGATGTTGTCATCATTGAATTAGGAACGAATGGTGCTTTTACAAAGAAACAGATGATTTCAGTTATTAAATCATTAGATAACAGAAAAATAATATTTGTAAATACTCGTGTACCAAGACAATGGGAATCGATCGTTAATAAGACTCTAAAAGAAGTCTCAAGTAAATATCCAAAGAATACTAAAGTTGTAGATTGGTATAAGGCAAGTGCGAATCACGATTCGTATTTTTCATCAGACGGAGTACACTTAAAACCTGAAGGTGCAAAGATTTATGCGTCATTGATAAAAAATGCAATCGAATCATTTAAATAACAAAAAAGGGTGCCTTTTTAAAGGCACCCTTTTACTTAATTAAACATTTTCTTCAATTCTTCTAACGTTAATTTACCTGCTTTTTCCACTGGTTTAATTGATGTTGGGAAATATGGATTGATCGACATGAAATTCTTTTCTACATAGTTGAAGTCTACAATATCCACTGCTCCATCTTTATTAAGGTCCTCTTTTAGGTTAACTCCTGTTTCACCTGCACTATATGCCACTAACTTTGCATCATAAATATCGATTACATTATCTCTGTTTACATCACCAGCAGCAGTAGTGTCCATGTACATGTCATAGTACATACCTTGTACTTTTCCATCAATTGTTTTACTTATTTTGATTTTTTTAGTGTATAGGAAATGGCCAGGAATATCGACTACTAAAGTATAATCATCTGCAACTGCAGGAATTTCAGTAATCGTCAACCAACCGCGATCAATAATTGAAGCATTATATTTCTTGCCTTTTTTATCAACAACATAAACTTTTGTACCAATCTTTGAATAATCCATATCATAATTATCTAAGTTTACAGCTTCACCATGGTAGTAACCTTCTAACATTGAGTGCTGAGAGATGAATTTAAATTTATCAGCATAAGTTGGTAATGTAAACTTCATTCCACTATTTGTTAGATACGATGATTCTTGAGAAAAGAATCCACTTTCTACAAAATAATTATGATCATCAATTACTTTTAAATTAATATCTAACAAATTAATATCACCATTAATTGAAACCGGTAATTTAGTCTTTTTATCAGAAATATCTACACCGAAAGTTGATATATTAGACCATGTGTTTACAACTATTTCTGGCTTAGAAACACGAATAGTCCAGTTATTTTTCTTAGCTAAATCTTCTAATTGTTTCGACACTTTAACATCTTCAACTTTATAATAAGTTGGAATATCGGCCGTAAGACTAGCACTTGTTAAATCTTTTGCATTATTTACCTTAAACGTATTAATAAACTCAGAACCAAGACTTACGCCTTTTGTAGTTGTATTAAATGTTGCATACTTATCACCTTTGTTAATAATCGTAAATTCTGGGAAAGTCGGATTCCCTGCAGTTGCGAGGTCATAAGTATACATTCTTATACTCGTCGGATAATTTGCATATTCTTCAGGTAATACACCAAATTTAAAGTCTCCATTAGCTGTCGGGAAAAATTCTGCGGTTGGCCAAAATGAATCTTGGTAAGCATATACTTTATTTGCTTCTTGCGTAATGTCATGTCCTCTACTCTTTAGATAATCAATCGTATCATCATAAACATTACCATGAACCCAATATGCATGATAATCCTTACCATCCATTGGATTATTTTCCGTTGTTAAATCCGCATTCGTAATTTCATTAATTCCTGTTTGCTTATCAAATGTAACCTTTGGAGCTGTATTATCGATTACCATATCATTATCGACTTTATACGTTTTCCCATCCACTCCTGTACCGATATAGGAGACAATATACTTACCTTCTTTAAGTAATTCATATTCACGAGATAAAGGATTGTTTGGATCACCTGTAAAATATTTTACTGAACCAGAGAAGCCGAAAAAGATAAAGTATTCAGTATCTACACTTAAATCTTCCATATCAGTAAACGTTCCATAATATCCAATAGGTTTACCGTTTAAATCGCTAACAATCACATCCATAGATTTCATTTGACTATTTAATTTAAAAGTTGCAGGTGTAAATGGTTCAATATATGGATGATAGTTACTTAAATCATTTGTTATAGCATGTTTGTAAAATTCTACTTTTTCAAATCCACTAGTTGAATAGCGTACATGGAAAGGTATTTGGTACTCCGCCGTTTTTGATTCATTTTCAATATGAATATATCCTTGATAAATACCAAACTCGGCATTATTTGGAATTGTTAAATTAGCATCAACATTTACACTTTCATTTCCATTTACTTCAATCGTAGATGGTAATTCTAATGTGACACCACTTTTACTAGCATCTTTTGATACTCCATCAATTGTTAAAAATTCTACTCTTGAATGATATGTTTCTTTTTCACCACTTAAATTTTTAATACTAATCGATGTCGTTCTTTTTTGGTCTTCACTTGATTGTGCAATGCTTCCGAATGGTAGAGAACCAGAAATATCAGCGATTTCCTTTTTAAAACCATCTTGATCTAGTGTGATCGTTTTGTTTTGCACCTCAACTAATGTAGTATTATGAACTGCTTCATAAGCATCTACGCGTCCTGCCCCAACTTCATTTACATTGTAAATTCTTCCTTGTAATGGGTCAGCCGTATTCATAAGAGCCGCTTTTACATCAGCTACAGTATAACCTGGATGAGATTGTAATAATAACGCAGCTACTCCTGCTACATGTGGTGTAGCCATTGAAGTACCACTTAAACTAGCATATCCACTTGAATAGTCAGTTCCTTCTTCAGGGCTATTAATAAATTCAGGCACAGTTGATAACGTAGATACACCTGGTGCCACTACATCTGGCTTAATATCAAAGTTATTACTCACTGGTCCACGAGAACTAAAATCAGCTAACACATCGCCAGTAGTCATATTGGATTGGAAGTCTGATAGTTTAATAGTTTCCGTTGGATTCGTTTTTAAACGATCTAGAATTTTCGTTCCATCTTCCTGTAACATTTTAAATGTTGGTACATACCCAAAGTTTTCACCTAAGAAATATGGAATGTCTCCATCGACATTGTTGTAAATTAATACAGCTATTGCTCCTTTTTCATGAGCTCGTCTAATTTTTTCATCAAACGATATATCACCACGAGCAATTAAGGCCACTTTTCCATTTACATCTTTATTTGTATAATCCTCTTCAGTTCCAATTCCAACTTCTACAACTTCATAATCCTTATCAATTACATTTAAATAATCTTTACCAAGACCATGTCCCATTAAAGTATTTGGTACAGAAATTTCTCCTAGGCTAGTCGTTACCGTAGGGATATCCGTCGGCACATCACTTGCCCCAACAGTGATTGCTAATGGAGAAGAACCCGGTGATCCTAGCGTACCAGGATTTGGACCTGCATTACCTCCAGCAACAACAGGTACCACACCTTGTAATGCTGCATTATTTATTGCTACAGAAGTAGCACTTAAGGAATGATTGCTGCTATTTCCTAAAGATAGATTAATAACATCCATACCATCTGCTACAGCTCTCTCTATCCCTGCAATAACACCAGAATCATCACCAGAGCCATATGGACCTAATACTCGATATGCGTACAGATCTACATTTGGTGCTACACCTGTCATCGCATATTCCACATCATTTTTAGGGTTGGATGCGATTGTACCTGCAACATGTGTTCCGTGTTCAGTTACAAACGGAGTTCCATCTATAGATTCGGGCATTTCTGATGCTTTTTGATCAGCAGGAGTTGATTCCATTGGATCAGCATCGTCATCAACAAAATCATATCCACCCTTATAAACATCTTTTAAATCAGGATGATTATAGTCAATTCCAGTATCAAGAACACCTACTTTTATACCTTGTCCTTTTAGATCTTCACTATGTAATCGATCTACTCCTATATGTGGAAGCGCTGGTGGTATTGTTTTTCCCGCTGATTTATTTAAAGTAGATAACTCATTTTTAGGCAATCGAACTTCATTATCCTTCCAAATTCGTTTAACAACACCTGTTTGAAGAAGGGTATTAATTTCATTCGTTGGAATTGTCATTGCCATCCCATTAAATACATTCTCATATGTACGTTTAATATTAAATTGAGAAGATTGTTGTTCGAATGTCTTGTTCGTTTTTTGCTTTGATGCCTTCTCATTGAAAAGTTCTGTTAAACGCTGTTTAAAAAACTCTTGTTCTCCACGAATCTTTTGTTTTTTATCCTTAGCTGAACTTCTCGATTTTGATTGAGTCTCTTCAATTGTTGATGTTTTAAGCTCAACAATAACATTCGCTGTTTTATCCTTTAATGATAATAAACTTGGATCGATTATAAAGCCTTCTTGAGGAGTTAATCGCTTAACTGATTGTCTTTGCTCTTCTGTTAATTCTTTTAAGATTGATTCTGCGGAATTTGATATTGCATATGATTTTTGTTGAGGCAGTACGTAAGACGCTAGAAAACTTGTAGCAAGTACACTTGTGACCATTACATTCAATATTTTTTTCCTTCTAGTAAACATCAACAACCGCTCCTTCTACTAACTTTTATTAAGCTAAAATTGCAAACCGCGAACTAAGTAAACAAGTATGTACCAGTAAAATAGTTTAATAGTAATAAATCTATTAAATGGTTAAAAATACCTGGTGATATCTCATTTCCTCCTTATGCAATAATAGTGTAAAATTAAGTTAAGAATAATTTGAAAACTCTACAATCAAATTGTACTTTAGCTTTTCATTACCGTAAATTGGGGGAATTACTGGATAAGTTTTTCTAAATTAAACCCTTTTTCCGACAAGTTTCTAACGTGAGATTTGTCAAATCAGGACAATTGATACAGATAATTGTAATCTCTTTTATTCGTCAATTACTATCGGACGATAAAAGATAATAATTATTAGGGATTATCATTATAAACTGGGGGGAATCTTGGTTTTCTATTACTCGAACTTAAAAATAAAGTTTTTCTAAAGGGAGAAATTTATGATGTATGAGGGGAAAATCATAAAGTTTTATCGTGAGAAATTTCAAATGACCCAAGAACAGTTAGGCAAAGGAATTTGTTCTGGTACTCATATAAGCAAAATTGAACGATTACAAACTGAATATGCACCTGAAATTATTACGCTTTTAGCAGAACGTCTGGGGATTAATATTGAGAGCGAGATATTGAAACTGAAAAATACCAAGAAACGTTTAGAACAGTGGCAAGATGTGATTATTAAGGAGTTATTTGAAGAAATGGATTTGATACATAATGAGCTCGAACAAGAAGATCTCATTCAAATCTCTAATTATATTCATCTCTATCAGTTACTTCGTGCTAGATATTTATTAATGCATCAGGCAGTAGATGAATCCTATCAAATCATTACTGACATACAAAAAAATGAACAAAAACTATCGTCTAATGAATCGAGTCTATTAAAGCATGTATTGGGTATATATTATTTAGCAAAACATGAAAATTTAAAAGCAATTCAAATTTTAAAATCAATTCAAGAAACAGAGTATAATAATAAAGAATATTATTACCATCTTGCAGCAGCCTACCATTCACTTGAATTACCTGTTATGTCTTATTTTTATGCTGAAAAAGCACTTCAATTTTTCAAAGAACATAATAACTATCTTAGAGCGATCGACACCGAGATGCTCATGTTAATACAAATTAAAGATGATGATAACTTCAATGAAACAATCAAAGGATTTGAAAGTTTAATTCAAAGTTGTGATTTATGTAGTTCACCTGAGCGAAAAGCAAGAGTATGCCATAATTTAGCTTATGAGTATTTTAGAAGAAGGAAATATAATCTATCTAGTCAGTATTATTTTCAATCGATGACATTAAAGAATCCCGAATCAAGTAAATATTTATTATCATTAGAAGGCTATATTCGCAGCTCATTTTATGGACGTCTACTCTCCCAAAATGAATTATTACATTTAGTAAAAGAAGGGCTAGAAAAAGCAGTACATAAAAATGAAATACTTTATATCCATCTGTTTAAACTTCAAATTTTACTAATTGAAAACAAGGAACATGAATATCACCAATACTTGAAAATAGAAGCCTTACCGATGTTTGAACAGTATGGTTTTATGCATTTAATCCAGCGTTCAAAAAAGGAACTTTTCAACTATTATTCCAAGATGAATCTCACAAATGAAGCTTTACATATTGCTCAATTATTAATTAATGTTGAATAATAAAAGGCATGTCACCCATAACTGTGACATGCCTAATTTATTTTACTTTTCAGAAGGCATTGCTTCTTCAAGAGCAAGATCCTTCGTATATAAATAATTTGCGTAATCTACACCGACATATCTTATATGCCATGGCTCATAATGGTACTCTGTTGTATCTTGTTTATTTTCAGGATAACGAATAATAAATCCATATTCGTGTGCATGCTCCGCTAACCATTTTCCTTCTTTTGTTTCAGCAAAATCCACTTCTAAAGCATTCCCAAAGGATGGTGAAGAAACATCCATTGATAGTCCCGTTTGATGTTCACTCGTTCCAGGAAAAGCACTGTATGCTTTTGTCCATTCTTCTCCGCGAGTTTCAAGATACTGATTATATAAAGCGACTTGTCGGTCATAAGAACGATAACCAGAAACAGCTGTTAACGTATTTCCATCGGCTAATGCTCCAGCAAAAAGATTTTCCAATGCCTTTGCAGCCTCACTTCTCATTCTCGTTTTTTCTTTTACTGCCCCATTTAAAGGAATTGATGGATATACTAAGTCTTCTGGTTCATAGCCATCAGGTAATTTTCTATTTTTATTAACTAGTACAAGATTTGAATCAATATTTAATACTTCTAATAAACCAGAATCATCTTTTTGTGTAGTTTGATTATAATCCGGAAAAGAGAGAACATCATTATTTTTTACAATGTCAGTTTTTACATGGGTATTTTTTTTTATGATCATAGTTTTACCGTCGTTTTTATGACTATTCATAACAGTTGCTGTTCCAACTAAAAGCACAGTTGTAATTGATAAAGCCAAAATAGTGATTCTGTTTTTTCTTCTACGATGTTTTCTTACGATAGACAATTTAGTTTCCTCCATATAGTCGATGCTTAGATTTTAAGCTATAATCCCATTTCATGATGCTATTATTAAATATCCGTTAATGACAAAATTAGTCGGAATTTGTTGATTTACCATCATGATAATATCTAAACTGCTCTATATAGTCAATGATTTAACAGCATGTTACAAATATTTTACAAGTTGTTCTCATCTGCTAATCTCTCACATAAATAAAAAAACACTTCTNNAGAAGTGTTTTTTTATTTTTCATTAACTTATTAATCAAAACTATTTTGTGCAACTTAAGAATGCAATCCTCCTTGTATGCTAGGACGATTGCGATAATAACCAATTGGAATTTGAATCAAACTCGTTCTTTGTTCTTCACTTAATTTATAAATCTCATCACATAATCTTGCATCAAATCCTAGAAGTGGATGTCCCCCCATACCCAATGCAGTAGAAGAAAGTAATAATCGTTGGACCATCATACCTGCTTCCATGTGCTGTATTCGATACCCTCTATAGCCAAGTAAAGATTTAAAATGATTCTGATCTCCAACCACATGTAAACAGATTGGTACTTGGAACAAATTCACATTCGTACCTGACAATCCATTTTGTAATTGGTGTCTAAAGTCTCCGAGTTGAATTTCTCGTAACGAATGATTTAGGTCATCATAATAATAAGCACCATTTGGGGTATCTTCAACATTATTCAAACACATATATATTGATGGACGAGACCTACTATTACTATTTGATTGTTCCAAATCATTTAAATAAGAGAATGATTTTGCCGCTTCATGGAGTAAAGTCGCGAGATCTACTTTGCTTACTTTTTTTGAAATAAAATCCATATCCGGTGAAAATCTTTTTCTATTTAGTAATAGAAGATCATATGAAGGCCTATCTACTTTAGGCAAATTAATTTGCTTACTATTTTTTTGAATGTTTTTCTTTTCTTCAATATGCTGAAATACTTTTTTCGTCGATTCGATCATTGAAGCTTCATTGACTTGAATTAGCTTAGGAAACCCTAATATCTTCTTCGACTTAATAAAATAATGATGTTCAATACTTGGCAGCTCTTTACACAAATCCGTAGCAGAGTTTATTGAATCTACTGTATTTGTGTTTGAAAATAGGTTTGACGCTTCAATTGAAAGTGGGACAACACCGTAAATACTTTCTTCTTGTTCATTTAACCCAAGTAGATGATTGAGCGCTCGATCAAGAAACTGAAAATATACACCCGTAGAAAATCCAAAACGTTTTGCCACTTCCAAAATTTGTCCGATTAGTACCCCCGCGTCTAATCCTTGAAGACGGTAGGAAAAGTTATGATATTTAAAGAAGTTTTTCCAAAACATTGTCGAGATAAAAATAGCACCAAAGCAATTCGAAACATCACATCTATTTCCTAAAGCGTTTGAGAGAAATGAATCAAAATTCCCTTCTCGTAACAAAACCAAATGATGCCTTGCAACATCATAATGGTATACACCAGCAGTTACATCCTCGCACTTTAGATATACATATAATTCGTTTGGATATAGTGCCCCACCTGATGGAATAAACCTTCTGTTTGACTGCATTAGACCCACTTCTTCATCAGAACCTGAAGCTAAAGTCGACTGACAAATTTGAGTTAGTCCGTATACATTCCATAGATAATGTCCTATTTTTAAAAGTTCAGGTTTTGTCATTATTTCCTGACCTTCAAGACGTAAAGGTATATTGTGACATAGTGGAACTGTGGGTAAATCTCTATAAAGCTTATAGGTAAGTGGGGCATCTTCCCAGTCTACTTCCCATTCTGTCGGGCTCTCCTTTTCAATGTCATAATGTAGATTGTATAGAAATGACGCTAAACTCATCATTTACCCCCTCATCACCTTCTATGGAAACGGATGTGGATTTGGATTTAGCTGTTTTAACGTAAGTGGTTTCTTTGCATATCCCATTTTTACAGGGACTTTCAACACTCTTTCAAGTCCTGTAATTCGCGTAAGATGATGTCCGAATGTCATTGGTAGCATTCCAGGAATTAATACTTTTACACAATATAAGCCATTCTTTCTAATTTCGGGTGTAGTTTGGTCTACTACGATGACGTCTAGATTCAATTGGCGAAACTTTTGAAGCATTTCCTTCAAATCTTCCGTTAAATCAGTATGTTTGGTTTCCCACTTGAATTCTTCCGCAAATGTTTTTAAAGGACGATTTTCCTCCAATAAAAAGTTTAGTCTTTCCTCGGCTTTTGGTAATCCATACAACATTCCATGATCATCCATTTGCTGTACAAGTGCAGGGTTTTGGAGCATTTGCATATATTTATCTTGGTTTTCCTCAAATTTTTGATCTAGTGTCAACATCATAGCAGCCAATTCATGCACTGCGCTTTTTACAGCCCTTACAGGGTCAAGATGAGCTCCAGCTGCACAAATAAGATTCAAGCCACGATCCTTTTTATTTTTTGCGATAGCTAAAATACTTGGAATCCCATGTTCCATCGTTGAATTATATAAGTGTAATTCGTATCCACCGACCGCACGGATACGTTCGACCATCAGATCTAATTCTTGATCATTTGCAGAAGAAGGATCAATACGTGGAAGAGCCATCTTTGCATACCACGTTAAAAGAAATGAATCACGCTCTACCACTTCAGAAATCCCGTAAAAAATTGCCTCTTCTAAACTTCCTCCTAATGCACAACCATTTGAAGTTTCATATATATATCCCTGCCCACATCCTAAACTATAGTAGGAAAGTAATTCAGGAATAAGAATTGGTTTTTCTTTCAAAAATGAATAGCCCCAAACCCAATCCATAGAACGTTTCGGATCAAACTGTATAAACGGATAACCATTCATTGCATACTGTTCCTTCGAGTGAATTCCAACCGATTCAGGATTAAGAGCTCTATCTTTTATATTTTGATAACTATCATGAACAACAGTTTTTTTACCGCGAGGAGACAAACCACAATAACGTTCCAAACCTTCTAATATAGCCGTTAATTCACTTATTTCATATGAATGCGTGCGGCCTGCTGTTCCTTCATCTCCCTGTATCAATGGCAGGTTTACAATTACATCTGCAAAAGGAGGTGATAAATCATACATTTTGTTATTTAGTAAACCAGTTCTTTCATCCAAATAATCCTTCGCTAATACTTTTTTTAATTCATCCATTGAACGACTACGAAAACTCCCATTGCTAATTTTCATGCTGGGTTTTAATGAAATACTAGCTGAGATAGCGGAGTCATCAGCTAACTGCCCACATACCGGGCATAGTGGATTTGGCAGAAATGTGTGACATGAACTTTTCATTGTTTTTAGATTCATCAAGAATACTCGATTGTCAAAGTTAGTATCCTTTCCGTCTAACACCCTTTCCACTTCAGCCCCAATTAAATATGCCATTTGAAGAAGTCCCGATCTTGATGCCCATACATCCTGTTCATTCCTACCATTTCTAGCTAAAGTCTGTTCAATTTCTCTCATTTCCCTTCGGTCGCGCCCACCCATCAAACGACGGTAATCAGCACATTTAAAGCAGCCTTCTTTTCCATTTCGAACTAAAGGGCCGATTACACCTTCACCGAATGAAACAAAGCCTCGTAGCCACGGGATATTACTAAATCGTAGCTTTTCAATCGCCTGTTCCTGAACAGATGAATCCCAAGCATCATCCAATAAAAGTACTAAACTAGCTGACTCTTGAATGTTGTCCTCTATTTTTGAGACTAGAATGACCTCGTATTTATTAGAAAGTATTTCATGTACATATTTCGTTAATAAACCTTCTCCAACAATCACTACGGTTGTAACCAACTAATTACACCTCCCGTAACAAGACACCGTATACTCCTGACAGTTCCTCTGTATTAAATAAATCAATTTTCAAGTCAATGGCTATGAGCTGTTTGTTATTTTCTTTTAGTATTTTCATAGCATTTTTCAGTAGGTCAGTTTTCTCCTTTTCATCACATTCGGAAATGACCATACTTTGTGAATTTTCATCTAATACGATGGAAGTTGAATGACTAACGGCCTGAGAATCCAGGTCAATATTATCATTTTGTAATTCCATCAATGCCTGTTGTAATGATTCTCGTAAAGCTAATGTACTATTTAGACCTACACTTCGATACCATTTATCATTTGTACAAACCCATACGATAGGAAATCCAAAACGATCCTTTTCCAATGCAATTGTAGGATTCCCCTGCATTATAGTTAACGCTTTTAAATAATATTGACATTGTTTATCTTCAATGGCACCGGGCTCTAATGGAGTTAGCGGGTTAGTTAAATTAATTTGTTGGTTACTTAACTCTGCAGATAAATACTTTTGTAGCCCACGGCAAATACACTCAGCAAAACTTTCTCCAGTTCCGATTCCAATTGATGCCTGTTCTTCTACTGAACTATTTTCCATATTTGATGGTATAGATACTTTGTTTTTAACGAGCACACGAGCCAATTGTAGTGAATACATCTCAATACCTTTTAAGGCTGCTTCTCTTCTTGCTTCCTCATGTGTTAATGCAGTACATATACTACTTGGTAAGAGACTTACTGGGCCTTCAGTAAGTGGGTTTACAACCTGAATACAGCATTGCGCTAATGGCAGTTGTTTTAAATCACCTTCATCCCAAATATGAAAAATCCCAGATGTTTCTGATGTTAATTCACCAAAATAAAGGAATAAATTACTTTGATTACCACTCGTGCTGTTATTTTGTTCAACCCTTTGATCAAAGTCTTGAATAATCTCCGCTTTCACATGATCAGTTACTAATGGATGCGGCAAAAATGTATGCCAGTTTCCTTCTAACGTTTCTTGGTTAATGAGGAAAAATTGATTCATCTTTTCTGATTGATTCGTTTTCGTTATTTCTTTAAATAATTCAAATACAACTACATTCGCCAACATTGCTGAAGCTACTGATGAAAACGGTTGTAACTTTTCTTTACTGAGCAACTCGTTTTGATGAATACTCCTCCACGCGGACTCAAAGCACCCCTCAGAATCTAAACTTACTAATGGTCCAGCTAACGCAAGTTGTTGAAAACAAAGCGCTGGGATAAAATTCTTCTTCTCCTCTTTACAAATCTTATTAAGCGTTCGAATTTCCTCGACTTGATTCTCTTCTGTTACATAGACGATTGAATCATAAGATTCCACTAATTTACTCCAGGATTTGCGGTTTCTCTTTATTAACTTAACCTCAACTTCTACATCTTGTTTCCGTGCATTTTTTATTAATTCATTGATACGTTTTTTATTCGTTTTTTCAATATCAGTAATTAATAAATGAAACTTAGATAAACCTGACTCGAGTAATGCAGATACTAACGATACTAAAATTGCTCCAGTACCAATTGCCAATACTTTTGATTGGCGATAAATTTGAAAACGATATGCACCTGATTCTCCAAAACTATTTAAAAATTCAATTTGAGATCCATAATTTTTTTGAACACTGTCTGTTAATTGATGCGGGTGATCTTTGCTAACATCCCGAACAAACCCATTTTTGTATAATATTTCTCCTATTTCGTACACTCTATCTCGATATTGTGCTGGTAATCCGTCGGTTAACTCCCCTAAAGAGTGCTCTCCATTAAACATGGGTATGAGTTTTTCAATCCATTGAAAAATAGTACTACCTTCCATTTGAAATGAACTGATATTGTTGCGAAAATACACACTACCATTTTGATCAGGTATAAAAAAAGTATCTCGATTCACTTTCAGACGTGTAGAAGCATTCAATTTTGACAACCTTTTCCCACCCCTTTTATCAGTGAGTTAATCATAAAATGTAATATTACTTTCATCATATTACTATGTATTTTTCATAACCCTTATGTCTAATCTTAAAGAGTAAAACCCCCACAAAAACTCGCGTGGGGGTAGGATTTATTTGAAACAAAATATAAATATGGATTAATGACCTCCGCAGCGACCACCACCGCCACAGTGACCGCAACCGCCACAGCGACCGCCACAGCCACCACAACGGGAACAACTAAAACAGTTAAAGCAAGTAAAAAAGAAGCAAAAGAAACAACTAAAGCATCTAAAGCAACCTCCACAGCCACCACATTGACGAGCCTGAGCCAAGTAATATTGGTTTTGATCCCAAGGTACTACTTCACTAGATTGAAATTCACCAAGGTTTAATCTTTGTAGTTCATTTTGAAAATTATTCATTTTAAAAACCTCCATAATTAAATTCACTTGAGAGCGAGTATAAAGACGTAAAAAGTGGACAGATAAAAGGACAAAAATAGTAAGCGTAAAAATCCCAAATCTTCAAGTCTCTCAACAACAAAATATGGAATATGCTTGGGCATTGTTACTAATCCATTTACCTATTTTTTTATAGTCATTTAAAAATAAACACACCACAAGGAAAAAAAAGCATTGTTAAATAGATTGGTATAAATGTTCAGGAGAAACCAGTGTATTTTAGTCCAATTAGAAAAACCTCACTGAAACCAGTGAGGTTTTTTCGCTATAAATCTTTATTAACTTAGTCTAAATTGTTCTAATTGCTTTTTCATTTCATCAGCAATTTGTCGTAAAGCTTTTACTTTTTCACTTGCAGTTAAGAAGTTCCTTTGTTGTTCAACTGTCGAAGCAGCGATTTCTTCACTTCCAGCTGCTGACTCTTCAGTAATTGAACTAATATTTTCAATAGACTCCATAACTCTAATACTTAATTCTTGAGAAGCTTCCATATCTTTGTTTAAAGATTCCAGTTGTTCAGCAATTTGTTGAACCTTTTCGCTATTAAGCTGGAACGACTCAACGGTAATATCCATTGCTTCCTCTTGGCGAGTAACTAATTCAAGACCTTCAGTTACTGAATCTTTTACCTTATTTACACCATCTTTAATTTGACTAACAGAATCAAATATTTTCATCGTTGCTGACGTAGATTGCTCAGCTAATTTTTTTACTTCCTCTGCAACGACTGCAAAGCCTTTTCCTGCTTCGCCTGCTCTAGCAGCTTCAATCGATGCATTTAAAGCTAAAAGATTTGTTTGTTTAGCAATATTCGATACAATACCCGTCATTTCAGTAATCTCTGAAGCAAACTCTACTAAATCCAGTACAGATTGTTCAATTACTGACATGGCTTTTAGATTATCATTTACAACCTGTTGTTGATCCTTCATTGCATTGCTACCAATTTGAATTGCTGATACCGCTTCCTCACCATATTCAGCTGACAGTTTCGTCCCTTTAAGTGTTGCGGTAAAGTTACGTTGCATTTCTTCTACTACCGTTACTGTCGTTTGAAGATCATCTGCGATTGTTTGACTACCTATTGTTAACTCTTCTGTCGAAGAAGCAATTTGACTAACAATTTCTGTCAGCATATCATTATCGGATTCTATTTCTTTAGCTAATTGATCAACTCGTACACCTGAATCTTCAACAGATGTAACAATTCCACGAAGATTTTCAATCATACGTTTAAATGAATGATTTAAATCAGCAATTTCATCTTTACCATGTATTTCATTTAATTCTACGGCAAGATTTCCATTTGCTACTTCTTCTGCTAAGCCACTCAGTTTCTTAATTGGATTTGAAATGCGTCGTGCCATCCAATAACTGAAAATAGCAGCAGCAACCGTTAATGTTGCACCACCAATGACTGCTAGCAACCATGTAAATTGAATTTTTCCACTTAGGTCAGCAGTTAACGTATCATATTGCTCAGTCGTAACGATATCTAACATATGAATATCATTTGAGATTCCTAGTGTTCTAATTGATTGTCGTTTAACTTCTGGGCTATTTTTGTCATTCATTGCTGTTTCAGAATTTTGTTTTAGTTGTTCATATTTACTATTAATGCTTTTTAATAATCTCTTTTGTTCGTCTAGCTTCAAGCCTTTGTTTAACGCTTTTATTTCTTTATCAACTGCCTGTAGTTGATTTGCTACTTCCGCTCGATTACTTTCTGACATTGAGAAAGAATAGTTATTTAAAGCTTGTTGGCTTAGGATTACCGAACTTTTAAGTTGTTGAATGTTCATCATTGCAGGAACAATATCATTATTTTTAGATTGCATGCCTGCTAATTGGACGATAATATACACGATTAATCCCATAGACAATAGTAAAGAAACCATTGCATTAAAAATTATCTTACCTTGCAATTTCATATCATTTTACCTCTATTCCTATTAATCTAAAGGAATTGTTATTTCCCCATTTGCTAATTTTTGTTTAAGATCCTCAAAGATTTTTTCCTTCTCTGGATCTAGTGTAATAACGCGAATTGGTGCACTACCAACTCCATCTTCTTTTAAACCAAATGTCATATTCTTTTCTGGAAACTTCCCATTTTCATTAATATAAGATTTAATAGCTGATTGAATCGCAACATCTACATTTTTTAACATTGAAGTTACGACTGCTTTTTCAGCAATAAAAAACTGATCTGTATCTACACCGATTGCATATTTACTATTTTTTTGTGCTTCTTGTAATACACCAACACCCGTAAAGCCCGCAGCAGCATATAGTGTATCAACATTCTTTTGTTTAATCATATCTCCAGCAATTTCTGCACCTAAATCCGCTTTACCAAAGTCACCAGCGTACTTTGTCATAATGCTTGCTTTAGGATTCGTAGCTTTTACACCTTCAGCAAATCCTTTTTCGAACTTTTTAATAAGCGGTACATCCTCTCCACCAATAAAACCGACAACATTCGTTTTTGTTGTAAGACCTGCAATTGCACCAACTAAAAAGCTTCCTTCTTCTTCCTTAAAAGTAAGGCTTGTTACATTCGGTAGTTCAGAAGTCTCATCTATTAAAAGGAACTTTTGATTTGGATATTCTTTTGCAACTTTTTCTAAACTTTCTTTAACAGAGAAACCAAGTCCAACGACAAGTTCACAATCTTCCTTAACCAATTCAGTAAACCCTTCCTCAAAACTTAAATCGTCCGAAGGCTCACGATAATCAAAAAATATATCGTTCTCTTCTCTTGCTTTAATCAGTCCCGAAAAAGCAGCATCACTAAATGATTGGTCACCCAATCCAACTGAAGAAAGCATAATGCCTACTTTTAACCTTTTTTTGCTATCCGTTTCAACCTGTTTTGTTGAACAAGAGCATAATAACAATACTGCTACCATCATAAGTGCAATACCGCTTGTCCACTTCTTTATTTTTATATTCAAAATAAATCTCTCCTAACTAATCATATCGATGTCGAAAAATGTAGAAAATATAAGCACTAAAGAATTTTATCTATTTTTCGAATAATATAAAATCCCCCAAAAGCACTAAAAAACACCAAACAATTTACAGTTTGATACGTAACGTAATTCTACTTATTGTTTTCAAAATATTGATACTATTTTAGAATGTGTTAGTAAATAACAAATCCAGGATGCTCCCTATCGATGGGGCCTGGACCAAGCAAACTTTTTTACCGAATACAAAGGAAATAATTATCATGTCCATAGTCACATGATTGCTTTAGAATAAAATTAAAAACTTACATTAAATTTGTGTTATTTTGTGAAATAAATCACATTTATATTACTTTCTATTAAAGTGGTGAATAAAATGGACAAGATAAGTAATCGTAGATATCAAATCATTGATATTTTAAGTACACATGATAAATGGTTCAAATCTAAAGAAGTTGCTAATCTATTAAATTGCACAGAAAAAACAATTCTGAATGATATTCAAGTCATAAATTCTTCCTTACCGACTGATTGGCATATCGATATAAAAAAAGGCAAAGGCATTTACCTACATATGCCATCAGATTCTACTTTCGATGAGATCCGTTCTTCATTTTCAAAAAATTTCACTATAAATCAAGCATTAACCTTCATTCTTATTAAAGAAATAAAATTTATAAGTGATTTAGGGACAGCTCTCTATATGCAGCACACTTCAGTATATAAAATACTCAGTCGGATTGAGGAAATATTAAAATCTTATCAGTTAACATTAAAACGGATGCCACTTTTTATTGAGGGCTCAGAATTTCAAAAAAGAGTACTTTGTTGTGATCTCTTATATAATCTATATTCTCATACAAATTCGTGGTTATTTGAATCCTATACTGTAAGTGATCTAAAAAATATCGTTTCTAAGGCAGCTGAGAAGCACGAATTATTTTTATCTCCTCCTACAACGTATAAATATGTTTATTACATTGGTACCATGATCCATCGAATACTACATAAACCTCTTTTACCGTTACATAAAGAAGCGGTCTATCAGATAAAAAAGTCTATATTCTTTTCAGTTTCAAATGAAATTTGTGACCAAATTGAAAAAAACGATAGCCTAAACTTTTCTTCCTCTGACCGGATATCCTTCGCAATATATATATCTCACATCCCATATTTTAACTCTGACCAACAAGACGAGGATACAATCTATACATTATTTAAGAATAAAGCAAATAGTTATTATAATGAACTTTATGTATTAATAGATTTATTAGAAAGAAATACTGGAGTTCAATTAATGGAAGATAAAAGATTTGTCTATACATTTCATCAACAGTATAAAATTTACTCACTAAAAAAATATTTTCCCAAAAGAAATATACCGAAAGACATTCGTAAATACAATAAGATTATTAATTATACTCAAAATCATTATCCTGAACTGTACAGAAAAGTTGATGACGCACTTGAGTGTTTTACAAATAAATTTTCTCTTCCACCTAGCCATAACATTGCTACAGCAAGAGCTACCTTAAATATTCAAGCTTCAGTCAACTATTCTAAAATTAAAAAACGAGTCCTTTTTTTAAATAGTGAAGGTCCAGGTGTATGGCGTTATAATTTATCAAAATTAGAAAAGGTTTTTGGTAATAAAATAATGTTTGTTAGCTACAATAAATTGAAAATAACTAAACAGGAATTAAAAGAGTTAGCTATTGACTTCGTTATTTCTGATTTTACATTAGACATTGATAATTTCCCATTTATCATCATCGATCCCATCATAACTCAGCGTGAAATAAATGAAATTGCCAAATATATATAACTTACGTTTAACGATAAATTCCTTAAAATCCTTCTACTAAACATCTTTCTTTGTCCACGAATAAATTACTTCAAAATAGCAAAATATAATGGACATAAACTAATAAAGAACATGTAAGGTGATATTGTGGAGCAAAATAAATTTAAGCATTACATAAAGCTAATCCTATTTCCTATATCAGTGTTTTGTATTCTGATGGCTTTCATAGATAAAAATATTCAAGTAGCTCTCATCGGTGTAGTTCTCCAGATATTTGGATTATTAACCGATTACGCAATTTACGGAAGAGAGTCAAAGGAATAATTGGTTGTTGTATAAGTACTATTACAATTAACCTCTCTGTTAGTTATTTAGAATACGAAGCAACTAAAAACCTCTAATGTTAGCATTAGAGGTTTTATATTTTTCAAATCTTGGAGTTTTTATTTAAAGTTATATACTCCCAACCTTACTTTTTTACGGAAATAGCAGCAAGAGCAGATTCATTGAATCCTTTAGTAATTAGCCATATCGCTAAAATGATTTCATTCGCTGCTACTGGCAGTGCCATAATAGCACCCAAAACAGAAATTTGTTGAATGAAACCGAACATTACTAACAATGCATAGATAAAAACAACAATTGCCCCTGTAATACCTAGGCATGATATAAATCTAGGTACAAGATTTGATTGATAGAATATATAACTGTACATCAACGTATTTATACCCAACATGAACAATGGACCAAGCATAAATGTCCAGTCATGTACTGCTTTTAATAGAATGCCTGAAGTTTGATATGCTGCTATTTCTGGTGCACCTGCTGCTACAAATTCCCTGCTTAAAGTTAACAATGACAGGACACTGATTACACCAACTGTAATGATAATCGCCTCAAGAAATCTAAAGCAGACATGCCAAAGAGCGATTGTTTCATTATACTTTCTTAGAATTGGAAACATTGTGGTTGCAGTTCCAACAGCTGAAACGACAAGAAGTAACTCCATTAGTGCTCCTAGTATCACCTGCTTGGCGTGCCCTGATCCTTGGATCAAGTAATCGGGGTCTTTAAGGATTGGATCATACAGTTTCAAACCAATTATCGCCGTAACGGCAGCAAGTATAAACAGTACGCCCACTATTTTTGCAGAATTTCTATATGAATTCATTTTCATCTCCACCTTTTATTAAGTCTATAAACGGTAAAGCATATCATCACCATTCTTGTTACTTGGTGTATTCACCATAAAAAAATACTTTTTCCAACGGTAAGTTAAAGGCATGAGCGATGCGAAAAGCAAGTTCTAGAGATGGGGAATAATTTCCCTTTTCGAGTGCCACGATGGTTTGTCTTGTTACGCCAACCTTGTCAGCTAGTTGCTTCTGCGTCATTTCATCATGGTTGAAACGTAATTTACGAATGTGATTGCCAACAAGATTTTTCCCCATTTTAGACTCCTCTCCTATAGTGATAGAGTTTCGTAACAGAACCGGTCACATCAGAAAGAAATCCTGAAAAAATTAAGATAATAAACATCGCCTGTGAAGGCTGGAAAATAATCAGCGATCCCATTGCAAGAAGAAAGCCAATGATAAATACAAAAAATGAATTTCGATGTGCTTTCAATTCTATTAATTGATCTAGTTCATCTGCAAATGATGGTTCCCTTTCTCTAGTCGTAATTCTAAAGATAATATTAAAAATGATACTAATAAGGATGTGCGCAACGATTGAAACAATAGTCAAGATAAGAACAAAGGAACCCCAGTAGTGAAAGGTTTCGCTTAACTCCAAACCACCTTTAGGGTAATGAGGGTACATGTACAGGCTATATGATACAAAAATGATAATGGTGCTAATTAACAAGACGATACTTTTCTTTTCTTGATAAGTCATTATTTACACCCCCTGTAAACGCAATTTTACATCGTGTATAGAATTGTATGCATGATGTAAAGAAAAGTTGACATAAAGTAAAATCTAAATTACACGAAAAAGCCGAATATAGTACATATTTCTCCTTATATCCCCATTTTTCATGAGAATTTTAGCTGTTGGAACAAAATAAAAACCCTTGATTTTTCAAGGATTTAAGTATTTCCATATGGCTATGAGAATACGAAAATTCTGATAGCATCATATATTTTTATTAAGATATACATAATAAAACTGTTGACTCTCCCCCTATAGGAGGCTTTACATTATGTTTTGTAAGCTTTTGAAAGGAGTAAAACAACATGAAAAAACAAAACATGATGTTAGCGATTGTATTAACTAATTTATTTATTGTCTTTTTAGGAATTGGCCTTGTCATCCCGGTTACTCCTTCCATTATGAATGAGTTAAATATATCTGGTTCTGTTGTGGGCTATATGGTAGCTGCATTTGCGATCACTCAGTTAATCATCTCACCGGTTTCAGGTCGCTGGGCAGACCTTTTTGGACGAAAAAGAATGATTATTATAGGATTAATTATTTTTAGTTTTTCAGAACTATTATTTGGGATTGGAAAAACTGTTGAAGTTTTATATATCTCGCGTATGCTTGGTGGTGTCAGTGCAGCATTCATAATGCCAGCTGTAACAGCATTTATTGCAGATGTCACAACGGTTGAGACAAGGGCAAAAGCACTTGGTTATATGTCGGCAGCTATTTCAACAGGATTTATTATTGGACCTGGGGTTGGTGGGTTTTTAGCAGAGATTAGCTCACGCTTACCGTTCTTCTTTGCTTCAGCCTTTGCCGTATTGGCAGCCATATTATCCATTTTATTCGTTCAAGAACCAGAACGAAATCTTGAAACTATAGAAGTAAAAGGCAAAAAAGAAGGACTAAAACGAGTTTTTGAACCAATGTATTTTATTTCTTTTATGGTTATCTTCATTTCACAGTTTGGATTAGCAGCGTTTGAATCTTTATTCTCTTTATTTGCTGATCATAAATTTGGTTTCACTCCAAAGGATATTGCCATCATGATTGCAGGCGGAGGTATTTTTGGAGCGATATTCCAAGTTTTATTATTCGATCGTCTTACAAAATGGATCGGTGAAATTCGTTTGATACGATATAGTCTGATTCTCTCAACGATTCTTGTGTTTCTAATGACTCTTGTGAACTCATACGTTATGATTTTATTTGTTACGGTAACTGTATTTTTAGGATTTGATTTAATGCGACCGGCATTGACAACTTATTTATCTAAAGTAGCAGGGAATGAACAAGGATTTGTTGGTGGCATGAACTCGATGTTTACTAGTATCGGTAATATAATCGGACCAATTATTGGTGGAATTTTATTCGACATCGATTTAAACTATCCTTACTATTTTGCAACAGTCTTATTAGCAATTGGTATTGGGTTAACCCTTGCATGGAAGGAACCTGCTTATCGAAAAAGCTATAGTAGTCAAAAAGAATATTCATTATGATGAAAACTAGTAGACGTTTCTTATACTAAGGAGGTGATCGCAATGAAGGAAAAGCTTTACACCATTGGAGAAGTCTCAAAACTGGTGAACATTTCAATCAAGGCCCTTCGTTATTACGATAAAATAAACTTATTTAAACCTGCATATGTCGACCCGGACACTAATTATCGGTACTATAAAGACTCACAACTTCACCTTCTAGATTTAATCAAATCATTAAAATATATTGGTACACCATTAGAAGAAATGAAGGAAGTACAAGGTTTACAGAGAGATGATTTTTTCGCTTTTTTAACCGAACAAGAACAAATTGTAAAAGAGAAAATTGAATCACTAGTAGAAATCGAAAAAATTATTGCTAATGCCAAAAAGGGATTGCAAAGGCAAATGGAATATCCTTCTCTTGGCAAGGCGTTTATTTTATATGAGGATGAATTAAAAATTTTACAGACCAAAGCTTATGGAATTGATCCGAAAAATATCTTAAATGCTTCATACAGTAAATTAAAGAAATTTGCTGCATCAACAGAAGGATTCAGAAATAATGGTTACGGAGTGATTTTTTCCTATCAACCTTACAAACATATTGATGAGGTAAATTATCAATATTTATTTACACCTGTTCTAACGAATAAACAGATATCATTGCTTACTAGTGATACAGATGTTGCTATCATTCCAAAAGGAAAATACGTATGTATCACATTTAAATCTGTTTCAATAGATGATTATTTTTTAAACTTACAAAAACTAATACATTATGTGGAAAGCCATCAATTACAAGTGATTAGTGATATATACGAATCTTTAATTTACAATCATCATTCTCTTATTCAAAAAGAGGAATATCTGATAGAAATGCGTGTGAGAATAAAAGAATGAGTTAGTTGATTACAACTTCTGTCTTATTTACATCCAATAAGCAACAATCTTTTTGAAAAGTGGTTTTCAAAAAAATAAAGACACTCTAAGAGTGTCTTTATTTAATGAAATATAGAAATAAATAATCAAAGACTATAGTTCATCTACATATTGTTTAGCTTCCAATAATGACAGACCCAAAACTGTCTTAGCCTCTTTAATTGCTTGAATTTCTTTTCCTTCTTTTATAAGTTTTCGCAATTCATTATTAATTGGATGTTCAGGTATATCTATTACATTAGCTACCTGGTCTAAAGTTACTTTCATATTTTTCAATCGTATTTCTATTTTGTTAAGTTTTTCATTAACATTCGTGATCAGTAAAAAACTATGAATAGCAATAATCCTATAATCACATATTCCATCTTATGCCACACCTACTAAAACCTTATTATTCTATCGAGATCTATTAAAACCTAGAAATCTTGTTCCTTGAAAAGCAAGAACTCCATTGTCACCTTCGACAAGCATACCGTAATCAGAATCTTTTACCATTAATTCTATTCGATCTCCACTTTCTACTTCGAACGTTACAAAATACCTACTATATGACGAGCTTTCCCCACCGCCATGTACCGCTGTTCTTTTAGAAACAACTCTCGCCTTTACATTTAATTTTGGAGAATTGTTATTTTTATTCCATTGAGTAATTCCCTTTACAATTGAAAATACAATTATGAATGTAACAATTACAAAAACGATTCCAAAAAAAATAGGAAAGTACGTAAACATAAAATCCCCACTTGGTGACATTTCCCCACTCCTATAAGCCTTTTTTCCCCTATTCTAACATATGTATTATTTATGTTGGTTATTTATAAAATCAACTTAATCTTTTTTTGAAAATAAGGAATATAACAATTAATTTACTAATCATTAATCTACATCAAATAGCCACCAAACCTTTTTTATATCAAGGTTTAGTGGCGTTTATTACGAATAGGTTTAATGACATTATTGTTCTAAACTTAGTAACTGTTTCTTCTCTTCTGAGGTTTCAAATGCGCTTAAAATTGATGAAAGTAACCCTGGAAAACGGTTTTCTAAATCATCCTTTCTTAAAGAAAGAATACGCTGTGTTCCTTGTACTCGCACATTCAAAATACCCGCTTCTCTTAAGGTACGAGTATGATGTGAAAAAGTGGACTTTGCAACGGGCACGCCAATATCTCCACAAGATCTTTCACCTGCATTGTTAACATTTGAAACGATTAATAAACGAACAGGATCGCTTAAGGCAGACAGAACGTTAGATAAATGAATATCAGCGCGATCCGGGTGAAATAAAATCTTCACAATATACCTCCTTATAATTTTTTTGAGTTTTATGATTGCATTATATCATAACGCATGATATATTTCTATTGTTCGATAAACATCGAAATATAGAACTTAAAGCGAGGGGAAAAAATGATATCCGAAACTACAATTAATTCTATAAAAAGTAAAGAAAAAAGCGTTATGAATGAAGGAGTAGTTACTCTCCTGCTTGGTATATCGATTGTACTTGTTATCATGAATACAATGATGTTTAATTTAGCTCTACCAGACGTTGCAGCAGCATATCAATTATCACCATCTACAACCTCTTGGATCGTAACTAGTTATTCAATTGTATTTGCGATTTCATCCATTACATATAGTCGACTAGCCGATTTTATTCCAATCCGAAGACTTTTTATAATTGGAATTCTATCTCTTAGTTTTGCTGCAATCATTGGATTGTTTAGCAATAGCTTTATTATTTTGCTAATTATCCGTATTTTTCAAGCATCTGGAGCTGGTTCAGTCCCAGCATTGTCACTTATATTAATTTCCCGTTATGTTCCATTAGAGCGTCGCGGAAAGGCGATGGCTATGATTTTGTCTTCAGTGTCGCTCGGACTAGGTCTAGGACCTGTCGTTGGAGGAGCAATCGTAGAATATATGGGGTGGCATATTTTATTTGTCGTAACTTCGATAACTTTACTGTTAGTTCCTCTCTTTGCGATATTAATTCCAAAAGAAAATCCGAAAAAAGGGGCTTTCGACGTTTTAGGTGCACTATTTATTGGCGTTGGTACTACCGGACTTCTGCTTTTCTTAACAAATCATTCCTGGATCCTTCTAGGGGTTGGACTAATTGCGCTTTTACTATTCATCGTACGTATACGATCAGCAAAAGAACCTTTCGTGCTCCCATCACTATTCCTAAATCGCAATTATCTAATTTTAGGAGCAGTTGGTATTGCGGCATATATCTGTAGTTTTTCAACGCTATTTTTAATGCCACAAATCCTTGTTAAACAATATAGTCTTAGCACGATTCAAGCCGGGCTTGTGATTTTCCCAGGTTCATTTTTAGCTATGCTTGTCTCACAAAAGGTAGGTCGAATCATTGATTCAAAAGGAAACAGTTCGATCATTAGATATATCCCGTTTCTTCTTTTGACATCTGTTATTTTATTCGCTTTGTTTGAGGGAGTATCTTTTCTTGCAATCATGTTAATTTACATGTTAATGAGTATTAGCTTCACAATCTTATCGAGCAGCATATCGAATGAAATGTCAAGATTACTATTACCGTCACAAATTGGTTCTGGGCTTGGACTATTTCAGCTTCTTCAATTTTTCAGTGGTGCATTCGGAGTTGCTATATCGGCAAGCGCTCTAAACTGGCAAAAGAACATTCCGTTAGCTCATGCATACAGTAATATCTATTGGGGACTAACAATCATCGTCATTCTATCAATTGGATGTGCGATGCTGTATGTCCGATCAGCTTTTCGTAAACCCATGACTTCATAGTCAAGGTATTTCAATAAGTAGGTTAGGGTGAGAATTAGATAATGATATTTAGTTCTCAGTCCCTAGTTACTACTTATTAAAAGCTGATAACTTATAGTAAGTAATATTCTCCTAATGTACTCATTTTACATATCTCTTCCTAAAAAAAAGTTCAGTAAATGGGTATGTTTAATTGCCGATAAATTCCCAATAGAAAAAAGACTTCTGAAAGCTCTTGTTATATATTAACATCTTAATCAATGTACTCCATCAATGACTTTTTTCGTTTTTGGATTCACATTTAGCCAGGCAATCCCCTCATTATAGTTACCTAAATCTCGATAAACATGGATGGTGTATGTTCCATCCTTTTCTTTTTTTGCATCAAAATGCTGATTATCCGTAAACTCGCCATATGTTTTTTTTATATAGTTTTTTGCAATTTGAATTACCATTCTTTCTTCTGCTGCTTTTTGTTCTTTTGTCAGTTCTGAGCTCTCTTTTGGTTTATATGTAATATCTAGTTTTCCACATCCAGACAAATTGACAACAGTAAAAAGGATGATTAACATTTTTATTTTGGATTGCTTCATTACCTCACCTCTTTTTTAGGAATTCGGTAGAATAAGGTTTAGGACCTCCTCAATACTCTCTCTATTTTTCTATCTGGTTTCTGGTTTATTAAAACTTTTAGAACAAGCACTTATCTTCAAAAAAAAATAGCCGCAGGTAGCGACTCATATGAACTATTCTTTAATGGATGCTGTAACAACAAATTGGTACGTTCTAATATCAGTAGCGAATGGCTCATCTCCCATCTGTAGCAACTTACGCAAAGGAAATAAATGCGAAATCCATTGTTCACAATATTGATTTGTACTGGTAATAGAGTCAATTTCTTTTATTTGATATCCTGTGCTATTAAATAGTTCTAAAATTGTGCTGCGAGTGAAAAAGCGAAGATGAGTCTGATCGAGAAGTCCATTTTTCGTATAATTCCAATTACCAGCTATTAATTCTACTAGTGCTGAAATATGTCCAATGTGAGGTATACACGCTAAGATGGTTCCATCTTTCTTTAAATAAGGTTTCAACTTTTCAAGTACAGCCCATGGATTTTTTAGATGCTCTAATACATCTCCAAAAATAATATGATCAAAAAATTGTTCTGGATAAGGAAGGTCAATTTTTTCAATATCACCGATTATTACATCAGTTAATTTTTGCTTAGCCTGAATTGCAGCTTCTGGAAATAACTCAATACCATATACTTTTGCATTATATTGTTGTTGAATATAGGCACCCAGTTTACCTTCTGAACAACCCACTTCTAATATAGTCGTGCTATTTGGGGATATCTTTTGGAATAGCTTAACGTTTAGACCTTTAAAATAGTCTGAGTGTTTATTTTCGTATAAGCCTTCATAAGAGTCTTTATCCATCCTAATCTCCTTCGATAGCTCCTTATTTTCTGTCATATATTCTTCAAGAAATGTTATCCGAGCTTTTTCAAAAGCCTCTACGTCTAAGTATCTACCACTATTGTGGATACACCATATATCTTCCATTTTAGGTACGCCAACCTCAAAACCATTCCGCTTCATTTCAAACGAATGGGATATATCGTAGAAATGAAAACCTTTAAATAAATCTTCTCTCCAAGGGATATCTGTTTGAGTTATCATCAACAATCCGTCAATTGCTTCTACTGACGAATATGACTCATGCTCGTCAGCTTGATTAAAAGATAAAAGTCGGTATGTTTCTGGTATATCGATAACCTTTCCATATAAATCATCGCCTTCCCACCATTTCCCATGATCCGAAAGTTGTTTACAGCCTACTACACCAATCATTCCAAGTTTAGGATGGGTTGAAAACAAATTAATAATATCAAATAAAATAGTTCGATTAATAAGATAGGTGTCTTGGTGAAGATATATTTTATATCTAAAAGGATGTTTTAGAGCCCTATTATATCCCTCTGCCATACTCTTCGCATCATCAATGATTAGAAAATCGATTTCGTAATCTGCCGGAACTTGTAATAAGTCAATATGGGCTCTGCAATATTGATATTCTTCCGGATTGTTAACACAGGTAACAAATAAAAAACCTTTATCATTCATTACATTCACCTGCTTCTAACGCTTTCTTGGCAATCTCTAGATACTGTAAATCACTAAATCAGCTATATATCATACGTATCTCTATCTAAATTGTATACACTCCAACAAGCAGAATAGAACAAAAAAACTAGAGCTGTATTTTCTCTAGTTTATGAATTCGTTAATATATCTTTAAAAAGCAATTTTTTGCTTTATTGATTAGTGTCGTGGAGCTGAATATTCTTTTCAAAAATTCACCCATAAACACAAAAAAAGCTTGGGGACTAATCAAGCTTTTTTTAGTGTAAAAGTATTAAAGGGAATGGGGAATTTTCAACAAAATAGTCCAGTTAGGTTTCATTACATCATTAATCAATACTAGGGTGTTTTTGTATTGATTATTACTACATTTTTAATGATAACGATTATCATTATCATTGTCAATAGTTTTTAGTTTTTTCCCACAAAACATTTCTTAAATAATTATATTGATGAGTCCAACTTCCAACACTTCATTGAAGGTAATTCAATGTATTGACTATCGTTTCAACTCCATCATTTTATTGCCGCGATTGTAAATATCATTTATTTCTAATCTACCAAGTATTGATAGAATTTTTTATCAACCTGTAAAACTGGAAAATTCTCAGGTAACTCTGTCATTTCGATTGGTGTAAATCCGTTTTTTTCATAAAATCTATGAGCAGCAAGAAACTGTGGGGTCGTACCTAGATAAATTGCTTTAATTTCATTATCCTGTGCCCACTTAATCGCATTATTTAATAGAAAACTTGCAGTATGATATTTGGCACCTCGGTAATCCTTATCTACAAACATCTTTCTCAATGCAACTTGTTGATTTCCTATATCTAAAAAACTGATAGTACCAACTACTTTGTCTTCAATAAGAGCCACCCAAAAATTCCCTTTACCATTTTGATAAAAATCCCTTATCGTAAACAAATCAGGCTGGTCACTTTTTGTAATCGGAATATTGTACTCTTTTTGTTGTATATTGAGAATTAATGCTACTACTTGGTCTTGATATTCACTAGAGTATTCTTTCACAATAGGACTATTATTCATCAATTTACACCGCCTATAAGTATTTTTACTATGTACTTTGTAGCCTTTCATCCTTACTTTCATCTCTTTAATTCACTCTAGTGAACAAAATACCCTCTTTTTTGTTCAAGTAATTTTAGCTAAGCAATGTAATTTTTTAATATTAACTTATTCAGTTATATCAATATAAATTAGCATAATAAAAAGACAAGGCCGATTGGCCCTGCCTTTTATTTGACTATTACACTTCCTACCATTCCTTCATTGTAATGGTATCTACAAGTCAGTTCATATGTACCAGACATTTTCGGTTGCACGGTAACTGTTTTGGTTTGTCCAGGTTGGACTTCGGTATCAATATTAAGCTTTGCCACGGTGAATGTATGTTCTTTGCTACCAATATTTTTTAATATCAACGTTGTCATTTTTCCATTCGGAATAGTGATGACTTTTGGATTAAAGTAATCATCGTTCAACTGGACCTCAATCGTATTCGCAGTAAGAGGCTGTTTTGCAAAGCTAGATTCAGCGAAAACACTAAGTGATCCCGTAGTTGTCACAATCACAATCATCGCTAACAAAACCAACACACCATTTAACCACTTTTTCACAGACATACAATCCCTCCTTTCCTATGCACTATTGTTTTCCAATTTATAAAATATTATCACTATATTTTTGTAACTGACTTGTTTCATTAAATAAAGACCTAAACAACTAATTACTTTATGATCAATACTCAATGGAAAATTTTTAAAAATACAATCCTGTTGGAAAATCCTTATCAATAGGTGCAATCGATATGATTAAGACAATGGTCGGAATTGAAGGTTTTCCAGAATTAGCATTTACAGCAATCTTACGCGAAGTAATTTAACTTTTAACGCCAAACCTAAAATTATATGAAATAACAGGTGGAACTGACTTCCTTGTTAGAGCATTTTTACCGCAATTGAAGGACAATATTATACTGAATGAGAGGGTAGTAAAAATTACACAAGAGGCTGATAAGGCAACAATCTATACAGAAAATGAAGTACTTACTAAACAAAATCAATATGAATGTGATTATGTGATTTCAACAATCCCCTACTCATTATTTAACTTTGTAGATATCTTTCCATACAATTCATTTTCGTATAACAAATGGAAAGTTATACGAGAGTTACATTATGCTGATTCTACAAAAATTGCTATTCAATTCAGAACGAAATTTTGGGAAAAATTAGGCTTGTTTGGTGGAAAATTAACAACTGATTTACCTATTAAGTTTTCATATTTTCCTAGTCACGATTTTGGTTATGAAACTGGTGTAATATTAGCAAGCTACACTTGGGAAGACGATGCTGCTATTTGGGATAATATGAGAAATAATACCCGTATTGATAAAGCGTTAGCTAATCTTTCAATTATTTTTGGTGATATAGTTTATAAAGAATTTTTAGTAGGATATTCTCAAAGTTGGACACAATTTTCATTTGCAGGTGGCGCATTTGTTATGTATAAGCCTAATCAACAAAGAGAACTCGGTCCGTATATTAGAACACCTGAAGGTAGAATTCATTTTGCTGGGTCTCATGCATCATCTACACCTGGATGGATACAAGGGGCAATAGAAGCAGGTATTCGCACTGCTTATGAAGTCAATAATTTATAATTTTTTTAGGACAATCAAGGTATTATCCTAGCACATGTGTAAGCTGAATTAGGATATTTTTAATACTAACCATTTACTTTTATAAATTCTAAACCTCACTTACTTTCACTTCAAACCTCTCCTCTAATACTCAGACTAGTAAATACTATATTCAAATTTCCACATGCGCCTATATCTGTTTGACTAACCTTTTCTAAGTAAAATAAGATTTAAAATATCTTTTAATAAATTAAAGATTTATATAGTAACCACACCTACTATATAAAGTCTTTTTCCATTTATCTTGCTAACATTTTATTACATTACTGATACAACAGATTATATGATTTCTTTACAAATCACTTGCGTATGTTATACTCTTCTTGGTTCATTACTAGATTAATGATCAAAGGAGTAACCACATGATGATTCAAGATGTTTACCTTTCTATAAAACAAGGAGAAACAGCAACAAAAAAGGATAGAATACCTATTTCCTATAAGGAAACTTTGATAGGACGCACTTGGGGTAATGTCATCCCCGATATTCCTTTTACAAACCAATATATCTCTAGAAAACATGCCTTAATTCAGTTTGATAAGGAAAACTACACCATAGTTGATCTTATGAGTAAGCATGGAACTCAGGTAAACCATACATTCATAGAAAAAAACAAACCCGTTTTCCTTCGTGATGGGGACATTATTAGTCTTGCAAGTGGTGCCGCAGTACTCACCTTTCATAACCCTTCTGAAAAGAACTTCGGAGACACGCTTGATATGCCATTATTGATAGATAAGCACTTAAACGAATTAAATGGCCTAACTGTGAATGTTGTTAGAAGGGAAGTATTAATTGATGGTGTTAAAATTCACCTTACAAGTAAAGACACAGAATTATTTCTATTACTATATGAAAAAGCCAATAGTGCAGTTAGTTATAACGAAATTAAAGTAGATGTATGGCCAGAACGTCTTACAAATGAATCGGATCAGCCAGATGTAGGTCGTGAAGAAATTAATACTCTTGTGTATAGATTACGGAAGAAGTTAGGTAAATACGGACAATGTATAATTTCTGTCCCACGATTTGGGTATATGTTAGATCTAGAACACATGTAATCTGCTTTTTATATAATTAAGTGGATATATTGTATAAAATAAGAAAAGAGTGTAGATATGTTTTCACATCTACACTCTTTTCTTATTTTATGTTCTAGACTGACCTTAAGAAAGTGTCGCTTTTAACTTTTTCTCTATCATTATTAATTCAATATATATTCCAATTAGAGTACTTAATACGCCTCCTAAAAGAATCATTGCACTTACATATTCTGGTAAGTTTGAAAGAAGATAAACTAGTAAAGTTCCAACAATTATTAATAAAAAAATCAATTAAAATACCCCCTTATCATTTTAGAATTTAATCATTTCTGCTTTCATTACATGAGTCCAGATTGAAATATTACTCCCTTTTTTGATGTTCATTCGAGTGACTAGAAATTGACTAATTAGGGCCTATTTTTCAGTTCCAAAAGGTTAAAACCCTTGTCCTATGTAGACTTTATGTAAAAATGTTTCACTCTTATTATGGTATACCTACACGGTTTTTCACTCAATAGCACACCGATAACAAAACACTAACAATTAATATTGAATTTCATAAATCCGTTATGATAGGAAATACTATCTGTGGAGGTGAAGACGCTATGAGTAAAAAATCAAGTGGAAGAGGACAAAAAGCTCCAAGTGTAAACCCACAAGGATATGGAAAAGACGTTGAATTTTCAACTGAGCCTAAAAGTGAGCTACAGAATTTAGCAAAAAAATCAAACACAAAATGAATCAATCATAAAAACTGATTCTCTTTAAAAGACGAAAATAACCATCATTGGGAATGAAGCCCTACTCCCACTGATGGTTTATTCATTTTCATATTTTATATTTAAATCCTCTTTTAAAGAACCGTACCGAACATAAACTTAAAATTTATGATTTTATAACATTTTGATCTTCACTTTTGAGCTAGAAAAGTACATGCACTATTGTCATCAAAATAAGACAAAATTAAAAAGGATCAAGCCCTGTGCAATAAAGGGTTCAATCCTCGAAAGTAGCTTAGATTTATTTTTATCTAACTTATGGCTGCAGTTAAATTAAACCTTTACTAAAACTTCAGTACCATCTTTAGCTTTGACATCCACTAGCACAAGTCCTTTATGTCTTTGTAATTCTTTAACCACTAATTTGAGTAGTTTTTTGTCTATTTTTGGAACGGTCATAGTGAATTTTTTATCATCCGTGTATTCATCTTGATGATTTAACCATTTATTCATTTGATTATGAAGAATTTTAGAAGAAAGAATAGAAATACCAAAATGTAAAATGGCAAATGGAACTGGGATTGTAAACCGAACTTCTTTTGTTTTCACTTTTAGTTGTAACATAAGTAAGCCCTACTCAATGATGACTGAAACTATATCGCCATTTCCAGTCTGAATATCAACAAGTTGACCATCTAATTCATTTTCAATTGCTTCAATAATAAGATTCATGTCAATATCCTTTACATATTTTTCAGATTCTGGAATACTTGCTAAGATGCTATTTCCGGCAACTAATAGGGCCTTAACAAGTTTAATTGGCACATTGATTTTAACGTTATCATTTTCAGCAGATAGAACACGAATTTTCAATATTTTTTCCGCATAATTAGCTGATTTATGAGTATGATTGCTTCCTGCTTCTTTTTCCTTTAACACGTCAATTAGTTCAGATGCTTTATCTGCATCAATTTTACCTTCTTTTACCATTGTTAATACTTTTGCAATTTCTTCTTTCATCATAAATTCCTCCCTAATCCTCTTTTAACAACCTAATTGCTTCTTCTGTAGAAATTTCTCCATTTTCTAGCATTGCAACAACCTTTTTCTCGTCTACTTCATTTTTCTTCTTAGTCTCATAGCCAAGTGATGTAATAATGTCAGTAAGTTTACCTCTAACAGTTGGATAAGAAATCCCAAGCTCTTTTTCTACCTCTTTGATGTTCCCCCTACATAACAGAAATACTTCAACAAAATGAAGTTGTTCCTTCGACAGAGAGGAAAAAGGTGAAAGCTCAAATTCATTTTCAATTGTTGTGTGGCAGTGAGTGCAATTTAGTTTTGTAATTTTTAGTGTCTTGCTGCATACAGGGCAATTTGTAATTACTGGATAAGCCATAATCAAATCCTTTCTTCCATTTGATTAGATTATATGATGATAAATTAAAAAAGTAAACACTTAAATTTTAAATTATTTAATATTAACTTTAATAATATTAATTATCAAATTGAATATATTAATTTCGACATTTACATCCTTTTAAATAACACTCCTCCTTAATTGATGACTAAATTACATAGTAGACTTGGCTCACGAAGTTATTCTTTTTTAAAAGCTGTCAATTAACGCAACTAAAAAAATCGACTTTAAAGTCGATCATGTCGCATAAGAATTAGTTAGGCATAAATGAATGGAAGTTAAATCGTTATTATATGGTATTTAGGTTTATTTACGTGTAATCATTTTTTATCTTGATTTGAAATATCTTTTGCTGATCCTGTAATTGGATTAATTTCATAGCTTAAATCTCTTCCAGCCTCTTTTTCTTCTTGATGAATTCTTTTTCCTAAAGCTGCATAGTACCATACCAACGAACCAAACCCTATGATACCAACGATTGTCGAAATTAATAATGACATTTAATTCCCTCCAATGTTTCAACTCCTAAAACTCGATATTAGTTATTCTCCTAAAAATATTCTGTTTATTCACATGTGAATCCTTTGCTAAACGCGGCGATAGGAACTATAAATAATTCAGTTTTAAATAAGCGATTGAGGTCTTGTAGGTAAAATGTAATGAATTTAATTATTAAAAAATAATTTTTCTATAATAGAAGTTTAATATTACTTTAATATTCTGAAAAATAACCGATAAAAATCTTGGAAATATATAGTAGTAATGTATCAGTTTACCTAGGAGGATTTCTATGAAATGGACAATTGGTCGGAAGTTTACTATGTCATTTATTCTAGTATTAGTAATCATATTAATGCTTAGTGCATTTTCTATTACTAGTACAAATAGACTAAATAACAATACAAATGAAGTAAGTAAAGTAGTATTACCAAAAGTTGAAACAATCGGAGAAATTAATTATATTGCTGAGCATGTTCTTTCGACGACACAAAAACATATGCTTAATGATGATTCAACTTACAAGCAAAAATATGAAAATGAATTAGCAGGAGAATATCTTCAAATAAATTATGCTTTTGAGAAGTATAGTAAACTATTAACGACTAAAAAAGAGAAACAAATTTACGAAAATCTGTATACTGAATGGAGAGATTACGTTAAGAAGAATGCTGAAGTAATCGTTTTAAGTAATCAAATGGATACAAAAAATGCTGTACTGGCAACTTTTAGCTCTGCTGCACTTTTTGACAAAATGCATAAAGATCTTGATGCTTTAAGTAAATTACATAATAAAGAGGCTGAGTTAATCTCAAAAAATGGTGAAAAGGAATTTAAAAGTGTTACTTTATTAACATTTATTAGTATTGGTTTAGGTATTTTTTTAACAATCCTCATTGCATATGTTTTAATAAAGAATATTCGTACACCATTAATTAAGTTATCCGCTCAAGTAAAAGAAGTAGCTGAAGGGAATTTAGTATTAGAGCCCCTTTTTATTAAAAATAAAGATGAAATAGGCGAATTAACAGATAGTTTTAATTCGATGACTACGAATTTAAAAGATCTAATTGAAAATGTTATTTATAATTCTCAATTAGTAGCATCGACTTCTGAAGAATTATCAGCAAGTGCTGAAGAAACAAGCCGATCCTCAAAGCAAATAACATCCTCCATTATTAGTATTGCTGAAGGTGCTAATAAACAAGAAAAAAGTAGTTTAGAGGCATTTACAGTCGTAAAGGAAATCTCTAATGGTATGGAACAAGCAGCTTCATCTATTCATACAGTTGCTGAAAATTCACTTTCAACAACAGAAAAAGCATTATATGGTAATAAAGTAATCGAAAAAACAGTTCAGCAAATGAATATGATTCATGAGACGGTTAATAATACATCGGATATTGTAAACTCACTTGGGGAAAAATCAGATGAAATTGGTAAAATCGTTACGATTATCACTGATATTTCGGAACAAACAAACTTATTAGCATTAAATGCAGCTATTGAAGCAGCTAGAGCTGGTGAGCAAGGAAAAGGGTTTGCTGTGGTAGCAGAGGAAGTGAAAAAGCTGGCAACCCAATCAAGAGCAGCTGCAAATCAAATTTCCGGACTAATTGATTTCATCCAGAAGGAAGTTCAAAGAATTATATTCTCGATGGATGAAGGCTCAAAAGAAATTCAAAATGGCATCGAATTAGTTTCAGAATCTGGAGAGAATTTCAACCATATCGTTAAAATGATCGAAGAGGTTTCTGCTCAAACTAAAGAGGTTTCTGCGATATTTGAACAAATTAATGCTAACTCTCATAGTATCATTTCAATCGTTCGAACAACTTCAGAAATTTCTACCGAAGCATCTGGACAGGCAGGCGGAGTTGCTTCAGCAGCAGAGCAACAAAATGCATCAATGGAAGAAATGTCAGCATCTGCAGATATACTAAGTAAAATGGCAGTTGAATTACAAGACACTGTAAAACGTTTTAACGTGTAAAACGAGTAAAAGTCATCCAAAGTTGGATGACTTTTTTCTTTCAAGAGAATGCATCACTATTTCAAACTATTTTTATATAATTTACGAATCATTCTTATTTGACCTCGATGATTGATTTCGTCTTCAAATACATGAAACCATTTAAAGTAATTTGTCGCTAAATTTCTACCAAATTTTGACCTCTCATATAACCACTCATCTGATCGTGTATTAAACTTCTCATATGTATCTTCTCGAATTGTTTCTATAAGATTAATATAATAATCTGCATCTTTACCTTTAATTTTCTCTCTTGCCTGTTCGTCTAAATCTAAACCAGGTAACCATATCACTTCTTCTTCTTCGTTTAAATCTCTATTTTCGAATGTATTAAGTTGATACCAATATTCAACTCCAGCCATATGGGTAAGTAACATTCCAATGCTATTACCTGTTAGAGAATGCAGATAATCTAACTCCTCTACAGTAATATCTTTTATAGCTTCCAAAGTTGTATATCTTACGTATGTCATCATTGACTTTAATGTATTAAAGTCTCCCTTAACTCCATTTTGTTCCCCAACTAATAATATATTGTTTGTGTCGTTCATTGTTTTGTCCCCCTCTCATTTTAGTCCAATCTATTTATTTCTAGATAAGTAAGTACATTCCCTACATAAAAGAAACTTTCTTAAGTCATTTTTCAGATTCCAAATTTAAATTACTAATTAGAGTTTATTTTTCCTATATATTTTTCTAGTTCCATCTCGTAAGATGAAACTAGAGAATTAGATTAGGAGTGTTCATTTTGATAGAATTATTTAAGAAAGTATCTGCATCAATTGGTTTTACAATACTCGTAACAAGTCCTTTTATCTTTCCAATGTTGTTTTTTTTATTTGGGATGTCAACTGATGCTGATGGTACTGAGGCTGGTAGTGAATTATCAGGATCCTTTTATTTTACAATGTATTTAATAGGATTTTTTATAGCAATCTTACTGATTACATCTATTGTTACTAAACTAATCATCAATAAAAGTACTGTCTTTAAGCTTTCTAGCTGTACTGCACTGTTGTTTTTATCATTTATTTTAGAGAAGTTCCCTTACACTAGTATGTATAGCTTCCTATTAATTCCGTTTGGGGTTATCTTACTAATTACTATTGCAATCTATGAAAAACTCGATACGTGGAAAAAGCCTTTTGTATGGTTTTTAATCTTCTTTCCATATATTATTTTCGCACTTATGCTTTTTACTAGCTTAAGTCTTTAAGAAATCAAACAAACCCCTTCCATTAATATGGTCGGGGCTTATTTTTTACTCCTTTATACCAAAAATACGTTAGTTTATTGACCAGTGTCTCGCTTACTAATTTCTATAAATTAAGTATCACGAGTCTATTAAAAATAAAGATAATAAAAAATATTGCACAAAAAGTTAACACCCCTGCAAATAAATTAATAAATTTATTTGTTCTGTGCCTTAGAATCTTAAATAAAAGCGCATAAATTCCAATACCGATTGAGCCTCCAAGTGTATTGGCCAGTATATCAGTAATATCACTTCTTCCAATTGCTAAAACAAATTGTATCGTCTCAAATGCTAAAGTTAAACCAAAAATTGAAAGAAGTTTTTTCAGAAAAGACCAATTACTTTTAAAAATACAAATATAGATACCTAATGGCACAAAAATCCTTATATTGTTATACACCTCTGAAAAGACAGAATTATTAAGTGGAATCATATTAATTACTCGCACTCTGTCTATTTGATCAAACGAAAAATGTAACTTAAATAGGACCAACCAATTAAGTGCTACTAAATAGATTATGAATAATACGAATGTCAATTTTTTATTTCCCAATATATTTCCTCCGATTCTTGTCACGCCACCATGAAACAATGAGGATTACTTCTAGTAGTCTACAAACTCCCGATAGCCATATTCGTCTAGTTGATTTCAATATTCTCTCAATTTTCTTCGGACGCTCTCAACAAGCTGTTATTTACATATATATGATAGGAAAAACAAATTAAAAAAAGAGTATGGAAAATCTTAAATTTTTCTTAAGTCCATAAATTGAATCAAATACCAAAATATTTTCATCAATAAGCTTGTCCAATATATCCCCTTTTTCCTTCTTCAACTATTCTGCCAAACTAAATAGGAGTCGATCATCATCGACTCCTAAATTTGTTCAACTAATATGCAGGCGTTCTTTCTATATCAAAATTTAAATCACGCCAAAACTAGGTTAAAATCTAATTTTACCCATACAAAAAATTTCCTTATCTTACAAGGTTATATTTTAATTTGTCTGACTTTAAAAATCTTCACATATCTTTCGCAGTCAACGATTTGGCGACTTATTGATATCGATTTCCTAAATATCTTTTCCTGTACGACTTGCCTTGATCCGGAATATCAATGAAACCCTGTGCGCCCCAAACTTTATGCTCTGTTATTTTATCAATACTTCCACTTAGCTCCATCTTTTCTTCCATTTCAATATCATCATCTTTTGGAATGTCCATATCCATCGCTAAATCTTCCTTTCCTTATCGCCCAAAGCCGTTCGATACGCATTCTAAATTATTGTGACCGACATTATAGTTTTCTTCCAATGTTTATTCTTATTCAAAAAAATTACCATTTTGTTGAATAAAGCATAAAAAAAAGGAACATATTTCAATTATGAAATACGTTCCTTTTTGCTTTTAATTCCATTCCGTGAGATTTTGAAAAATCACACTTCTTGTGATTTTTCATTATCTCCCGGAATGCGTTATTATTTATTAGCCATTTTTTTATCTTTTTTTTCATAATCCCCCGGAATATTTATTTTATTCTTGTTAATATGAAGAGCTTTTTTCATATTCTTCCGAAAAATCATTCACTAACTTTTACAGTTAACAAAAAAAAGACTTCAAAAAATTAGTCCATTCTTGTTCAACTAACGCGCCAGTTAGTTGGATAAGAAATTTATGATCTTGTTTCAATTTTTTAATTGCTGAATTAAAAATCTTTTTGAAACTTGAATGTAAAAAATCTCCTTCTGCAGGAGATTTTTTATTTCGTATTATTTGTTAAAGATTTAGTGCTATTTGAGAAACTTATCCCTTTGAAACTAATCTAATTTTTTAATGACAATAGAGGCATTTACGTTCGCTTGGGTTCCTCCAATTACAGTTGCAAGCCCAATAGCTGCAGCAGAAGAATGATTTCTAAGAGTAAGAACATCGGCAGCTGCAAAAGCAATTATAGCTTGCCCGTTGTTTTGCTGAGTACCAGCACCGGAACCATAGATCGTACCTGCAACCGGCAAGCCATTTACAAATAGTGCAAATTGGTTTGGTTCTGTACCCGACACAGAGAAAGTAACTTCGTAAATCCCCGGAGTTATAATTGAAATTGGAGAGGTACTAGGCGTATGCGTAATTCCACTTGTCATTATTCCATTTGAATCAAAAATGACATCTGCCTCTACTGCAACCGTTTGAGGAGTTAGATTGAAGATGTATGCGAATTCTGACAAGCCACCTCCTGTTGCTCCAGTTGCGCCACCAGGACCTGTCGCACCGACTGCTCCAGGTGCACCCGCTGGGCCTGTTGCTCCTTGGGGACCTGGTGTTCCTTGTGGGCCTGCCGGGCCTGTTGGACCTGGTATTCCTGCTGGTCCTGCTGATCCTGTTGAACCTGCCGGACCTTGTGGACCTGTTGGGCCCGTTGGTCCTACTGGTCCTCCCGATGGGCCCGTTGGACCAGTAATTCCAATTCCTGTAGAACCCGTTGGACCTACTAATCCCTGTGCACCAGTTGGACCTGCTGGACCTACTAGTCCTTGTGCACCAGTTGGACCTGCTGGACCTACTAATCCCTGTGCACCAGTTGCTCCTGCTGGGCCTCTTCTACCTCTTTCTCCTTGTTCGCCTTCTTTACCTTCTTTACCTCTTTTACCTCTTTTACCTTGTGGTCCTGTTGCTCCCGTAACTCCTGGTGGACAACAACAATGACATTCACATGGAATACAATCACATCTATTACATTTACATTCACACGGATGACAATGACATCGCTCACATTTATATTTACACTTACATGGAT